>JAITMN010000313.1 GCA_031277355.1 Nevskiaceae bacterium
GGCTGCCAGTCGGCAAGCAGCGCGGCCCAATCCTTGCGCCGCGCCAATTCCTCCAGCCATTGATTGAAAAACAGCTCCGCCACCGGCGATTGCTGCTGGCGTTGCAGAAAATCATGCGCGCGCATGCCGGACACCTGCGGCAGATCGTGCAGCAGCGCGGCGTATTCGATCCACGGCCACACCGGATGCGATTGCAGGGCGCGGTGCTGCGCCGGATCGAGGCGGCCCGCGTCGGCGGCTTCCAATGCGGTGCGCAGTTGCGCCAGCGGCGTGGGCGGTGCCGTGGCATTGGCGCACATCGCCAGTTGCGCCGCGCCGGACGCCATCATGGCGATGAGAGCAAACAGCGGCTTCATGTCGCGTAGACTAGCCCAGGAGGATCAACAATGCGCGCAATTGGCAATTTTCTCTGGTTCATTCTCGGCGGCGTGCTGATGGGGCTGGCGTGGTGGTTTTTCGGCCTGCTGGCCTTCATCACCATTGTGGGGATTCCCTGGGGCAAGTCGTGTTTCGTGATCGGCCAGATGGCTTTTCTTCCCTTTGGCCGCGAGGCGATCAGCCGGCGGGAGCTGCATCAAACCGATGACATCGGCACCGGCACGCTGGGTGTGGTGGGCAATGTGATCTGGTTCATTTTCGCCGGCCTGTGGTTGGCGCTTGGGCATGTGTGCTCAGCGCTGGCGTGCTTCGTCACGATCATCGGCATCCCGTTCGGGATTCAGCATTTGAAGCTGGCCGGCATTGCGCTGGCGCCGATTGGCAAGACGATCGTAACGAAAGAAGTGGCGGCGGCGGCTCGGGCCGCCAACGCGCAGGCGGCGATTGCGACAACGCGCAACGCCGCCTGATCGTCAACGCCCTTTAGAGCAGGTCTTTCACGCCATCGCGCTCTTCGAGCAGTTCGGCGTGACTGGCGTCGATGCGCGCACGGCTGAAGTCATCGACGGACAATCCCTGCACGATCGAATACTCGCCGTTTTTCGTCGTTACCGGGTACGAATACACCACGCCTTCGGGGATGCCGTAGCTGCCATCCGACGGCACCGCCATCGACACCCAATCGCCATCGGCCGTGCCCTTGATCCACGTATGCACATGGTCGATGGCCGCTGCGGCCGCCGATGCCGCCGATGACGCGCCGCGCGCCTTGATGATGGCCGCGCCGCGCTGCTGCACCACGGGGATGAAGGTGTTTTCCACCCACTGCTGATCCACCAGCGATCTGGCGGCTTTGCCATTCACCGTCGCATGCGAGATGTCGGGGTATTGCGTCGAAGAATGATTGCCCCAGATCGTGAGCTTGCGGATGTCGGTGGTGTGCGTGCCGGTTTTTTCCGCCAACTGCGACAGCGCGCGATTGTGATCGAGGCGCGTCATCGCGGTGAAGTTGCGCGGATTCAAATCTTTCGCGTTCGCGCGTGCGATCAGCGCATTCGTGTTGGCCGGATTGCCGACCACCAGCACCCGGATGTTGCGGTCGGCCACTTCGTTCATCGCCTTGCCCTGCGCGCTGAAAATCTGCGCATTGGCGAGCAGCAAGTCCTTGCGCTCCATGCCGGGGCCGCGCGGACGCGCGCCGACCAGCAGCGCCACCTGCGCATCGCGGAAACCCACTTTCGCATCATCCGATGCGATGACCTTGTTCAGCAGCGGAAAGGCGCAGTCGTTCAGTTCCATCACCACGCCCTGCAACGCGGGCAGCGTCGGCGTGATTTCCAGCAGGTGCAGGTTCACCGGCTGGTCTTCGCCGAGCAATTGACCGGAGGCGACGCGGAAGGCGAGGGCATAGCCGATCTGACCGGCCGCGCCGGTGATCGTGACGGTGACGGGTTTTTTCATGGAGACTCCTGACAGTGAGGCGCGGATTCTAAGTTTTTCGAAAAAAGGTTGACATTGTTTTAGTGTTATAGTTATCTATAACAGTGGTTCACATCCCGTGGACCGAAACCTAAGGAGAACAGACATGGAGACTCGCCATGAAATCCGCGCCGCCGGCCTGGTTTCTCGAACCATCGCCCTTCTTGTGGCTGCGCTCGCCTCCGCCGCCGTCTCGCTCGGATCGATTGCCATCCTCGTCACCCAAAGCCCCGGCGTCTAAGCAGACCCGACGAGGTTCGCGTGAGCGGAATCGACAACCAGTGGGATGACTCCCAGCCCATCTACCGGCAACTGCGCGACCGCGTGATCGCGATGGTGCTGGAGGGCGCGCTGAAGGAGGGCGAGCCGTTGCCGTCGGTGCGGCAGGTGGCCACCGAGCAGCGCATCAACCCGCTCACCGTGTTGAAGGCATATCAGCAACTGGCCGATGAAGGGCTGGTGGAGAAGCGCCGGGGTTTGGGCATGTTCGTTGCCGCCGGGGCCAGCGCTGCGCTGATGCGCGATGAGCGGCGGCGATTTCTTGAAACCGAGTGGCCGAAGGTGCACGCAACGATCCGCCGTCTGGGCTTGTCTGCGACCGATCTGCTGGAAGGAAAAACCGAAGAATGAACGCCAATGCCGATTGGGATACGCGCGAACCCATCGCCGAACTGCGCGGGCTGACCAAGCGTTATCGCGGCGGCAAAGTGGCCGTCGATGGCATCGACCTGACCATCCGCCCCGGCCGCATCGTCGGGCTGATCGGTCGCAACGGCGCGGGCAAGAGCACGGTGCTCAAATCCCTGCTCGGAATGACGCCCTACGAAGGTTCGATCCGCGTGCTGGGCCTTGATCCGACCACGCAGCGCGACGCGCTGATGCGGCAGGTGAGTTTCATCGCCGACGCCGCCGTGCTGCCCAAGTGGCTGCGCGTGAATCAGGCGCTCGACTATGTGCAGGGTGTGCATCCGGCCTTCAACCGCGAGCGCGCCGAGAGTTTTCTCGCCACCACCGAAGTGAAGTTGACGCATCGTGTGCGTGAGCTTTCCAAGGGCATGGTCACGCAGTTGCATCTGGCCCTGGTGCTGGCGATTCGCGCACGCTTTCTCGTGCTCGACGAACCCACGCTGGGCCTTGATCTGCTGGTGCGCCGGCGTTTCTACGACACGCTGCTGAACGACTACATGGATGAGGAGCGCACGATTCTCGTCACCACGCATCAGGTGGAAGAAGTGGAGCACCTGCTCAGCGACGTGGTGTTCATCGAACAGGGGCGCATTGCGCTTGATATGCCGGTGGAAAGTTTGGGGCAGCGCTACTGTCAATTGGTGGTGCGCGCCGATCATCTGGCCGCCGCGCGTGAGCAGCACCCCTTCGCCGAGCGCAATCTGTTTGGTCGCACCGCGCTGTTCTACGAAGACGCGCCGCGCGAGCAGTTGGAATCGCTGGGCGAAGTGAGCACGCCGAGCATCGCCGATCTGTTCATCGCGCGGATGAATCAGGAGGGGGCGTGATGAATCGAATTCTCGTATTGCTGCGCCGTGAGTTGTGGGAGCACCGCTCGCTGTGG
>JAITMN010000311.1 GCA_031277355.1 Nevskiaceae bacterium
GCGGTCGTCCCCCTGCGCATCGCCTACCCTCCCCTACCCGCTCGATCGCGGCGAAATCGGGTTGGCTTGCAGCGCCATCCACGCGCTGACCGTCACCGCGCTCATGTAGACCACCGGCAGCGACAACAGCCCCGCCATGACCCAGCGCGAAAACGACAGCCCCGCGTGCCCCGACCCCGCTCCAACGCCCGCCAAGTTCATCACCACCGCAAGCAGAATTCCGCTGAGCAGCACGAACACGAGCACGGCGGCAATCGCCGCTCCCACGATACCCGCCGTGGAAAAGAATCGCGCCCGCGTCTCTTCGATACTGCGGCGGATCGCCGCCATCGGCGACAGCCCCGCATCAATCTGCGCCACCCACGCATAAAGGCACAGCACCAGCACCAACAACCCCGGCAACACGAACAACACCGCGCCTGCGATGACCGCCAATGTCACCGGCAACACGACCCCCACCGTGCCCAACAATCCAATCGCCGACTGCCTCATCGACTCAAACGGCGACAGCCGCGCGCCGCGCGCCAACGCCAACTGCTGCCGCAGAATCCCGCCATAGCAAATCAGCATCAGCAAGGTGCTCGCCACATACAGCGCCCACCATTCCCGGTTGTGCATGAAGCCGCGCGGCTCACCGCTGGCGATGGCCTCCGCACCGGGCGTTGCGCCCGCCGCCACACCAATAACCGCCAGCGGCAGACATCCGATCAGCGAAGCCTGAAACAAGGGCCACGCCGCCGACAGCACATCGCGCGGCGAGTACGAAGCCGCCACGAGCGGCTTGCTGTTGAGGGATTCGAGCGGAGGCAAAAGTCACTCCATCGGCGGGCACGGCGAAGCAATGTAACAGAGCCGTGGAGCACATCGGGAAAGCCGGGCGAATCTTCACGATCCGCCCGGCGTCACGAGGTTTTTAGAACTCGAAGCGAACACCCATGCGGTATCTGCGGCCAACCAGATCGAACCAAGTCGCCGAGCTGGGCGCGGATGTGCTCGGCACAGAGGGTGGCGACTTGTCAAACAAATTGGTGATCTGGCCAAACAACTGATAGCGGTCGTCCCGACCGAAGCGGTAGCTGGCATTGGCCGTGAAGGTTGTGAAGCTGGCTACGTGATTGTCGTCGACCGTATCATTCGAGTTCCTGGCCAGGAGGTCAGCATATTCAGGGTCTGACGGATCATACCAATTGGCATTCATCGTACCCTTGCCGATGTAACGCGCCTGTATGTTGCCTTGGAACGGACCATTGGCATAACCCACAAACAATGTGGACACCAATTTCGCAGGACCGCCGCCGCCCGTCGCCCCGGTGTTTTCGGTGACGACATCAAACACGCTCGAAGCGCTTTCCAAGATGCGCGTGGCCAACAACCGGAAATTCAACGTGCCTGCAAAATCACCGAACTGCGACAGCGGCAACGTGTAGGCCGTCTCCACATCGAAACCTCGCAACTTCTGCCACTGCAAGTTCAGCGAGACAGAGGCAATCTCCGTGGCAGATCTGTCTGGAGCGAAGGTGACCAATGCACACATGTCCTGATTGCCATCGAAGCAGCGATTGATGATGTTCTGAGCGCCACCGGCGCCGCCAATGGTGTCATCAATCTTGATGTCGAAGTAATCCGCCGAGAAACTCAGGCCGGGAATCACGGGCGGCTGCAACACCAAACCGAATGTAGTAGTACGGCTGCTCTCAGGGCCGAGTTGAGGGTTACCTCCGGTGCGCTGCGGCGGACCTTCCTGCTGGCCCGTGAACGGGTTGAGGACCGTGCCAAAATTGGCAGCGCTGGCGGCGAATCGCTCGTTGAGGCCAGGGCCACGGAAGTCTTTCGACAACGTGATGCGGGTGCGCAACCAGTCCAGAGGCTCCCAAACCAAACCCACCTTCCAGGTGGTTGCATCAAACGATGCGCTCTCATTTCTTTGGGCGAACCCACCGAAACCAGAGACGCTGTAGTCGGCATAACGCACGGCGCCATTGAGTATCAGTGACTTCGCAGCCACCGCATCGGTGAGCAGCGGCAGATTGGCTTCGATGTATCCTTCGCTCACGGTCTGCCTGGCACTGTAGTCCGCGCCGTAGTTCTGGAAATAGGCGAACACGTTGGCCAACTGGTCGTGAACAAGCTCACTGGAGTCACGACGGAATTCCGCGCCGATACCCATTCTCAACGGACCGGCCCAGAGGTCTACCACGTCACCAACAAGGTTGAGTCCAACTGCGTGTTGAGTGATGTTGGCGTCTTCCTCCAACGTCCGGAAGGCGTAATCCAGCGCGGCTGGATTCGTGTTGGCAGAACCAAACAGGTTCAGAGGCACACAACCTGCTGCTGCCGCACGCAGCGCGGCATCAGGGCTGATGGTTGCGCGACAGATGATGTCGCGCTGCGCTTCAGGCAGTGCCGCATCAGCCGGGTCATACACCGCATCGAGCGCCCAAGACAGATAGGCGAAGGAGTTGGGGTTACTCAGACCAGCATTGCCCGGCTGATTGACCAGAAGAGGCGCACCCGTGACAACAGCGTTTTCCACCGACTGGAACCGGTCCGTTCGGGCGTATTGGTAGTAGCCATCCGCATTCCAGCGCTCGCCAAGCTTCCAGTCAAAACCCGTGGCCACGCGGTATGACGTGGCTTCTGATTGCGAAAAACCTCGCCGCTGACCCAGAATCGACAGATTGAAGGTTGACGCAGTCGGGCGAGTACCACTCGGCGTGGCCGAAATCGGCCCTATGACAGCGCGCAACGCAGCCGGTATGAAGGGGTTATCGGCGTAGATCTCCGAAAATTTCGTGTTGCCATTGAAATACCGGGCCTGAATCACCTCGCCATCCACGTTGTTGTATGACCCTTCAACGAACAGGCGCAGATTGTCGGTAACATCGAGGTATGCATGGCCGAATGTGGCGTATCGCTCCACCGGCACTTGCAACTCGGCGAAAGTCATACCCGACGTAGCAGCATCTCCGACGGTGCTCAGACCGCCGGTTGGGTTGCCCAGTATGTACGGTATGGGCGTGCCATCATCAGTGAAGGTGATGCTGCGAGTGCCGAACAGGTCATAGACTGCTTGCGCAGCGGCAGGGTTATTCAACCAAGTGACAACACCGTTGGTGTTGGCAAAGTAGCCGCCGCCTTCATTGAAGCGCAAATTGGCCGGCAACCCAGGGATACCTCCGCTCGCCGGATTCCTGGAGTTGCTGATCATCACGCCGCCCTTGCAATAGCTGCGCGTAAAGCAGGTGCCGACGCCACCTTCTTTCGACCATTCGCCACCAAGGAGGAAATGGCCACGGCCGTCGGCAAACGAACCGCCGCCTGCAAGCTCCACATGCCAACCCTCACCGTCCCCTTCATCCGTAACACCGTAGTCAACAGCTCCCTTGATGCCGTTGAGGCTGTGATCCAGCATCACGTTGATCGCACCGGCGATGGCGTCCGAGCCGTACTGCGCCGAGGCGCCGCCCGTAACCACGTCGATGCGCTGAACCAAACCACTGGGGATCATGTTCAGGTCTACCGTGCCCTCTTTCGTTACCGGCGGAGCGCGGCGACCATCAACCAGCACCAGGTTGCGCGAGGCGCCGAGGCCGCGCAGGTTCATCACTTGCGCACCGACGTTGAAGCTGCCCCAGCCGTTGGTGGTGGGCGTAGTCGTGGCGCGGAACGACGGCAATTGGTTAATCGCCACACCCGCGTTGGTGATACCCATGTCTTGCATCGCTGCGCCGTCGATGACCGTCACCGGCGTCGGCGTGGAAAAGCCCGTCTGTCCCAGGCGCGTGCCGGTGACGACTACCTGATCGAGACCATCGACCTCGGCATCGGCTGCCTGAGCGACCGACGCAGTAGTCGCGATGAATCCGCAAGCGCTCGCAAGCAGCACACGGCGGATGGTTTCTCCAACGACATTGCGATGGAGAACGATTGAATTGTTGGACATTGATCCCCCTTGAAAACCCGAATTCCCTGTTGCGATCCTGATGATCGCAATCAAAAAAACGGGGGCGTTATCGCCCCCGGTATATTGAGTGTTTTATTACTTGCCAGTCTCTGGCGATGCGTTGCCAAAGCCCACGGTCTTGCCGTTCACGGTGAACGATTGAATGAAGCCGCCATCGGCTCCATCGCGACGCGGCGCGATCACGATCGCGATCTTGTCGCCGGTGTGAACCAGATCGCGCGTGTAACCGCCACGATAGAAGTGGCTGGCGCTGTGCCCTTCATACTCCACATCGCGCGTGCCTTTTTTGTCGGTCACCGAGATGATGGCCATCGCGTGCGGGTTCTTCACGTTGAACTGCTCGACGGTGCCTTCGATCGTCACGCGCTTGCTGAAATCGAACTGCGCAGCCGAGTGGTGCGCCAAAGCCACCGTCGCGCACAGCGCCAACACCGGAGCACTGGCCGCAATAATCAGTTTTTTGGCAGATGTCATAAGTGATCTCCTACGTTTGAGTTTGTCTTGAAGGCGTGGCGCACGCGGGCGGCCTAGTACTTCGCCTCGTGGGACTTGTACACATCGCTCATCGCCGCATTGGCGGGCTTGCCTTGCTTGAGTTGCTCCGTGCGCATGTCGAGCAGCTCGTACCAGAAATCATCCGGGCAGCGATAAGGCAGGATGAATCCGTCTTCCAACGGCTGGTAGCGACGCTGAATCTTGAAAGGCTCGGTGTAATAGACCGGATCGATGATCGAGGCTTCGTAGTTCATCAATTTCCTGCCTTCGTCATCCGTGACGAAAGAGAAACGCTCCTCGATCGTGGCCTGATCGCTGTGCGGATGCGCGCCCTGATCGCGACCATCGAGCAGATCGGTGGTGGTAACCACGAGCACATCGCCTTCCCAACGCCCCTGGGAATAACCGGCCCGGCTGGGCACGCGCTCCTGAACGGGCAACTGACGATCGCCCATATAGATGCGGCGTGTTTCGTTCTCCACCTCGTAGATGATGGTGAGTTGATCACCCTTTTGGATGAACTCCAACGGATAACCGCCAGGCTGTTCCATGACCAACGGCGTGCCATAGTCCACGCAGTAGGCGGCCGGATTGGCGTTCTCGGGCCCCAGCAACTTGCGGTATTCCTCGACGCGGCGCTTGCCCTCGTCGGTCAGCGGCAAGCCGCCTTGCTGATTGCCAAAACCCGATGCGCCTCGTTGACCTCGCGCGGCCATCCACAGGCCGGTGAAATCTGGACGCTCCGGTGCAGCCACCGCCGCCGATGCGGATTCAGCCGTGCCGCCACCAGACGAGCAACCACCCATCAACAGCGCGACCCCCGCCGTAACGGCGATTTTCGCCAGCCCCGATATGTTGTTTTTTTGTATCACTCTGCGCTCCGTACGGCGATCAAAGTCATCGCCAATATATGTATAACCCAAGATCAGATTATCACCATCCCGTGCCTTGTTGTTTCAGTCTTTCACTGAAAATATGGCAATGTAAACGAGACGTTGTGTCATTAAACCAACGTTGCATAATCAAGCGACCATGCAGTTCCACACCAACGGCTACCTCCCCGGCGACCCCCATCACGAGCCGCCCGACCCGCGCGTGGCCGCGCGGTTGCAAGCTCGCGGACCCGGCCTGCCCGACACCGTGGACGTGCTGATCGTCGGCACCGGCCCCGCCGGGCTCACCGTCGCGGCACAGCTTGCGCGCTTTGCCGGCATCGACACGCGCGTGGTGGAGCGCCGCAGCGGGCCGCTGATGCACGGGCAGGCCGACGGCGTGGCCGTGCGTTCGGTGGAAATGTTCGACACCTTCGGCTTCAGTCACCTGATTCTGCGCGAGGCGTACTGGGTCAACGAGACGACGTTCTGGCGGCCCGATCCGGCCAATCGCAACCACATCGTCCGCACGGGGCGCATTCAAGACACCGCCGATGGCCTGAGCGAGTTTCCGCATCTGATCGTCAATCAGGCGCGGATTCACAGCTATTTTCTCGACACGATGCGCCACGCCCCCTCGCGCCTAGAAGTGGACTACGACTGGCAGTGCGTCGGCGTTGCGGTGGATGACAACGCCAACAACACGCACCCCGTCACCGTCACGCTGCGCCGCGCGAGCGGCGAACAGCGCGAGGTGCGCGCACGGTATGTGGTCGGCGCGGACGGCGCACGCTCGGCGGTGCGCGAGGCCATTGGCCGGCAACTGCGCGGCGATGTGGCGCACCATGCCTGGGGCGTGCTCGATCTGCTGCCCCTCACCGATTTCCCCGACATCCGCTTCAAGACCGCGATCCAGAGCGGCTCGGGCCGCGCGATTCTGATCATCCCGCGCGAGGGCGGTCATCTGGTGCGCCTTTATGTGGACTTGGGCAAGGTGCCGACCGACGACGATGGCCGCGTCCGCCAAACGCCGCTGGAAGACGTGCTGACGGTGATCGACGAGGTCTTTCGCCCCTACACGCTGCGCGCCGCTGAGGTGGCGTGGTTCTCGATCTACGAAGTCGCGCAACGCCTCGTGGATGGCTTCGACGACGTGCCCGACGATCAGCGCCCCGCCCGCACGCCGCGCGTGCTGCTGGCCGGCGATGCCTGTCACACGCACAGCGCCAAGGCCGGTCAGGGCATGAACGTGGGGATGCAGGATGGCTTCAATCTGGGCTGGAAACTGGCCGCCGTGCTCGAAGGCCGCGCCAGCCCCGCGCTGCTGCACACCTATTCGGGCGAGCGGCAGCCGGTGGCGCAAATCCTGATCGACTTCGACCGGGAATGGTCGGCGATGATGGCCGCCGGACCGCGCGACCCCGCGCACCCCGAGCGCGGCGGCGTGGACCCCGACGAGCTTCAGCGCTACTTCGAGCGCTCGCTGCGCTTCACGGCGGGTCTGGGCACGCGCTATCCCGAAGGCCCGCTGATCGGCGGCAGCGAGCATCAGAGTCTTGCCACCGGCTTTCCCATCGGCGAGCGTTTTCATTCCGCGCCGGTGGTGCGCGTGGCCGATGCGAAGGCGATGGAACTGGGGCATGTTCACAAGGCCGACGGCGCGTGGCGGCTGTACGCCTTCGCCGACCGCACCGAGACAGCGTTCAACGAACTGATGACGTTTCTGGCCTCGCCCGAAAGCCCCATCGCCCGCTTCACACCCCCCGGCTGCGATGCAGACACGGTGATCGACCTGCGCGGTATCTACGGCCGGCGCTTCCGCGAAGTGCAGGTGTCGCAACTGCCGCCGGCGCTGCTGCCGAAGGCAGGCCGATTCGACCTCACCGACTACGAAAAGGCGTTCGCGCTGGGCCGTGCGGGTGAACCCGACATCTACGAGCTGCGCGGCATCGACCGGCAGCGCGGCGCGCTGGTGCTGGTCCGCCCCGATCAATACGTGGCGGCAGTGCTGCCGCTGTCGGCGCACGCGGAACTGACGGCGTTCCTGGGCCGCTTTCTGCTGCCGCAATCCTCGCGCGGGTAAGCGGACTTTCGCATGTCGCCTTCCACTCACGACCCCGCCCCCGGCGACAGCCCCGCTGCCCCCACCGTCGCGACGCTGCTGAAGCAGGCTGCCGCCACCACAGGCATCGCCCCCCTCGACGCCCAAGTGCTGCTCGCCGCGCTGATGCGCCGCAGCCGCGCACAACTGCTGGCCTTCGACGACACCCCCGTCGACCCCCTCACCACCGCGATGTTCCAAGCCGGCCTGGAGCGCCGCGCAGCCGGCGAACCGCTGGCCTACATCACCGGCGTGCGCGAATTCTGGTCCCTGCCGCTGGTGGTCAGCCCCGACGTGCTCGTCCCCCGCCCCGAAACCGAACTGCTGGTAGAACGCTGCCTCGCGCTGCTGGGCGCAGACCCGGACCCGCGCCCCCGCCGCGTGGCCGACCTCGGCACCGGCTCGCTGGCGATTGCCGCCGCGCTGGCCCGCGAACGCCCGCACTGGCGCATCATCGCCACCGATCGCTCGCCCGATGCGCTGGCCATCGCCGCAATCAACCGCCAGCGCCTGAACCTGCCGAACATCGACCTGCGCGAAGGCCGCTGGTGCGCAGCGCTCGCTAGCGAAGAGCTTTTCGACGCCATCCTCAGCAATCCGCCCTACGTCGCCCCCGGCGACCCCGCCCTTGCCGCGCTGCAATCCGAACCCCAAACCGCGCTGGTCGCCGCCGACCACGGCTACGCCGACCTGCTGACCATCGCCGCGCAAGCCCGCCACCACCTGCTGCCCGGCGGAGCGCTGCTGCTGGAACACGGCGCGACGCAGGCCGCGCGCGTAGCGGCGGAGCTTGTCCGCCTGGGCTACGCTGACGTAGTCTGCCGCCGCGATCTGGCTGGACTGGATCGCATCACCGAAGCCACCTGGAACCCAAGCCCCCCATGATCCGATTCGAAACCTCGCTGGGCGGATTCACCGTCGAGCTCGATACGCAAAACGCCCCCATCACCACCGAGAATTTCCTCGCCTACGTAGACGACGGCTTCTTCGACGGCCTGATCTTCCACCGCGTGATCCCCGGCTTCATGATCCAGGGCGGCGGCCTCGACGGCAGCATGGCGCAAAAGCAGGGTCGCGCGCCCATTCGCAACGAAGCCACCAATGGCCTGCAAAACAAGCGCGGAACGCTGGCGATGGCGCGCACCAACGACATCCACAGCGCCTCCTCGCAGTTCTTCATCAACCTCGCCGACAACGATTTTCTCGATCACGCGCCGGGCAACTACGGCTACGCGGTGTTCGGTCAGGTTGTCGATGGCATGGACACGATCGACCGCATCGCGCAGCAGCGCACGGGCCGCCGACGCGGGCACGACGACGTGCCAGTGGAAGACGTGGTGATTCAGTCGGCCAAACGGGTGATGCCGGGACTGTAAATTAAGGGGTTCCCTGAACTTTGGCTGCGATGCTTCGGCACGCAGCCCAATGGCTGGCATCTGCAATCGGGCGACAGTATACTCGACCTCTATGGGGTCGTTAACACACAAGTCGCTAGCACGTATGCTAGCAATTTCCGGGGCGATGGCCTGCGTGGCCTCCCCTGCGTTGGCCCAAGGGGTCGATACCGGCGCGCTCATCCAGCAGTACTGCACCGACTGTCATAACGTCAATGACTTTGCCGGTGGCATACAACTGGAAGACTTCAGCACCGACAACGTTGCCACCATGGCCGAAATCGGCGAGCAGGTAAT
The DNA here is from genome assembly GCA_031277355.1 of Nevskiaceae bacterium. Taxonomy (GTDB): domain Bacteria; phylum Pseudomonadota; class Gammaproteobacteria; order Steroidobacterales; family Steroidobacteraceae; genus ZC4RG30. The sequence goes on from JAITMN010000311.1 coordinate 9,124, forward strand.
CAAACGCCTGCGCGCCGGCATGATGCCACCGGTAGGCAAGCCCCGGCCCGACCGGGAAGTGATGCAGCAGATGGCTGCCGCGCTGGCGCACAGCATCGACCAGCACGCAGCGTCGCAGGAGTCTCCGCACTTGCCTGCGCCGGGTCTGCATCGCCTGAACCGCACCGAATACACCAACGCGATCCGCGATCTGCTGGCGCTGAACATCGACGCCACGAAATTCCTGCCGGCGGACGACTCCAGCAACGGCTTCGACAACATGGCCGGCACGCTCACCACCTCGCCGGCGCTGATGGAAGCCTATCTGTCGGCGGCGGGCAATATCGCCCGTCTGGCGATGGGCACCGAAACCGCGCCCGCACTGGCCGTGTTCGACGTTCCGGTCGACACCTCCCAGAACGATCACATCGAAGGTCTGCCCTTCGGCACGCGCGGCGGCATGCTGATCCAGCACGAATTCCCGTCCGACGGCGAATACGTCTTCACCGTAAAGGGCATGACGGGCTACTTCACCCGCGTGCTCGGCAATGTCAGCGGCGAGAAGCTGGAAGTCACCGTCGATGGCGAGCGCGTGTACCTCTACGACTGGGACAAGGAAATCGGCACGAAGCTGGGCGACGGCGGCCGCACGCCGGCCATCCCGATCAAGGCCGGTTTCCACAACATCGGCGTCACGTTCATCGCCACCAGCGACCTGCCCGACACCGGGCTGAACAAGTCGTTCCAGCGCACGATGAATTCGCCGGGCGCGATTTCCGGCTACACCTTCTACCCGCATGTGGGCCAGGTGTTCATCGAAGGCCCCTTCAAGGGCACGCCGGCCACGGCTACGGCCACGGCCAGCCGCGCCAAGGTGCTTCAGTGCTACCCCAACAAGCCCAGCGAAGAACAGGGCTGCGCGACGAAAATCCTCAAGACGCTGCTGACCGGCGCGCTGCGCCGTCCGGCCTCGGACGCCGATCTGGCGGAAATCATGCCGTTCTACAGCGCCGGACGTGAAGAAGGCGGCCGCTTCGACTACGGCATTGAAGCCGCGTTGCAGCGCATTCTGGTCGACCCCGAGTTCATCTACCGCTCGGAAATCGAACCCCCGCAAGTTGCCGATGGCGCGGTGTACCGCATCAGCGATCTGGAACTGGCCTCGCGGCTGTCGTTCTTCCTCTGGAGCAGCATCCCCGACGATGAGCTGATTCAGCTCGCCGCGAAGAACAAGCTGCACGACACCGCAACGCTGCAAGCGCAGGTGAAGCGAATGATCGCCGATCCGCGTGCGCAGGCGTTCGTCCAGAACTTCACCGGACAATGGCTGAACGTGCGCGGTCTGGCGGCCAAAGAGCCCATCGTGGAAATGTTCCCCGATTTCGACAGCACGCTGCGCGCCGCCGCTCGCACGGAAGTGGAGATGTTCTTCGGCAACATCATCCAGAACGATCGCAGCATCCTTGATCTGCTGACGGCCGACTACACCTTCGTCAACGAGCGCCTTGCCAAGCACTACGGCATTCCCAATGTCTATGGCGAGCAGTTCCGTCGCGTCGAACTTGGACCCGATCAGCAAGCGCGCCGGGGTCTGCTGGGCAAGGCCGCGTTGCTGGTCACCACTTCGGAGGCCTCGCGCAGCTCGCCGGTCAAGCGCGGCAAGTGGTTCTTGGAAACCTTCCTCGACATGGCCCCGCCGCCGCCGCCGCCGGGCGTTGAAATCAATCTGGCGCAGAAAGATGGCGAAGCGCCCAAGAGTCTGCGGGCGCGTCTGGAAGCGCATCGCGTGAACCCAAGCTGCGCCACCTGTCACCAGATGTTCGAGCCGATGGGGCTGGCGCTGGAAAACTTCAACGCCGTGGGTCAATGGCGCACGACGGATGAAGGCAATCTGATCGACGCTACGGCCACGCTCAACGACGGCACCCCGCTTGATGGTCTGAAGGGCCTGCACGATCTGACCCTGCGCAACGGCGATCTGTTCGCGCAGAGCGTGGTCGAGCGGCTGCTCACCTATGCGCTGGGCCGTGGCCTGGACTATCAAGACATGCCGCTGGTGCGCTCGGTCACGCGCGCTGCGTCGCAGCACGACTATCATTTCTCGGAACTGTTGATGGGCGTCGTCAACAGCCCGGCTTTCACGATGAACCAAAAGTCAGACCCCAAGTCTGAACAATCGGGAACACAGCAGGTAACGAGCCGATGATCCTCACAAAGAAACACATCTCGCGCCGCGCGATGTTGCGCGGCGCTGGCGTAGCGCTCGGGCTTCCACTGCTCGACGCAATGATTCCTGCCGCCACTGCGTGGGCGCAGACGGCCGCGAAGACGCCGCCGCGTTTCTTCGGCGGCTTCGTGCCGCATGGCGGCGCACCCGGCTACTGGGTGCCCGAAACCGCCGGCGCACTGGCGGCAGAATTGCCGTTCATCTGGAAGCCGCTGGAGCCCTTCCGCGACGCCCTCACCGTTCTGTCGGGCCTGCACTCCACCTCCGCCGAGCCGCCTCCGGGCGAAACCGGCGCCGATCACTGGGTAGCCGCCGCATTCCTGTGTGCGGACAAACCCCGCAAAACTGCCGGCGCGGACGTTTACGCCGGCCAGACCATCGACCAGATCATCGCGCAACACATCGGCCGCGAGTCGCTGCTGCCTTCGATGGAAATCTCCGTCGAAGACCCCGGCTCCGGAGCCAGCAACTGCGGCGAAGGCTATAGCTGCGTATACACGAACACGATTGCCTGGACCTCGCCCACCACGCCACTGCCGATGGAACTGAACCCGCAGGTGGTGTTTGAGCGCATGTTCGGCAGCGGCAGTTCGCCGGAACAGCGCATGGCCCGCCGTGCGCGCAATCAGAGCATCCTGGATTCCATCACCGGCAAGATTTCCACGCTGCGCGGGGAAATCAGCGTGCCGGATCGTCACCGTCTCGACGGTTTCACCGAGAACGTGCGCGAAATCGAGCGCCGCCTGCAAATCGCCGCCAGCGCCACCACGGCCGCGCCGGAAGATTTCAGCGTGCCGCCGGGTATTCCGCAGTCCTTCGACGAACACATCAAGCTGATGTTCGACCTGCTCGCGCTCGCCTGGCAGGCAGACATCTCCCGTGTCGGCACAATGCTCTTTGCGCGCGACCTCACCGGCCGCGTGTACCCGGAGAGCGAAGCGCCCACGCAGGGTTTCCACGGTGTTTCGCATCACGGCGAAGACCCGGCGCTGATCAAGGAGCTGTCGAAGATCAACCAGTATCACGTCAAGATGCTGGCGTATTTCGTCGACAAACTCTCCAAGACCAACGACGGCGATGGCTCGCTGCTCGATCACTCGCTGCTGCTCTACGGCAGCAACATGGGCAACCCCAACCAGCATCTGCACTACGACGTGCCGCACATTCTGCTGGGCGGCAACTACGGCAAGCTCAAGGGCGGACGCCATCTGGCCTACCCCACCAAGACCGTGCCGACGGGCAACCTGTTGCTGAGCCTTCTGGATCAGTTCGGCATCGAGCGCGAAAGCATCGGCGACAGCACCGGGCGTTTGGATCATCTGGTGTGATCGTGACAAATGAACGACATCCGGCCGTGCATACGCTGCACCGGTCGGGCTTCAAAGCGCTTGCCTTTACGGCGTTGCTGGCCTGTTCGCCGCTGACCCTCGCGCAACAAGCCGACGTGGCCAACGCCGCAATGCGGGGCGACACCGCAGCGGTGCAGCAACTGCTGAAGAAGCGCGCCGACGTGAACGCCACGCAGGCCGATGGCGCCACCGCGCTGCATTGGGCCGTCTACAACGGCGACGTCGCGCTGGCGCAGACGTTGCTGAAGGCCGGGGCCAATCCCTCTGCCGCCAACCGCAATGGCTCCACGCCGCTGTGGCTGGCCGCCACGCGCGGCGATGCGGCCATGCTCAAAGCGCTGCTCGACGCCGGCGCCAACGCCAACGAAGAACTGCCGCTGGGGCGGCGTCCGTTGATGCTGGCGGCCCGTTCGGGAGTGGTCGATGCGGTGAAGGCGCTGCTCGACCACGGAGCCGACCCCAACGCCAAGGAAACCGAGCGCGGCACCACCGCGCTGATGCAGGCCGCAGACCAAGGCCATGCCGCCGTGGCCGCATTGCTGCTTCATTCGGGAGCCGATGTGGGGGCGATATCGGCGCTGGTGATGCGCGATGGGCGCACCGCCGCGCTGGGTCAGGCCGAAGACCCGCGCATCGAAGTGCGCCGGCAAACCATCCTTTCGCATTGCGAGCAGCCCACGCCGGACTTGGTCACGCTGCGCTCGCTGGTCAACGACGGCGCCACCGACAACATGAGCAAGGACGACGTGCTGGCAACTCTCGTCAAATCAGGCGAAGAACTCAGCTCCGAAGTCATCTGCGGCAAGTTCGCTCGCGGCGGCTTGGGTTTTGCGGTCGTCGCGGGGGGTCAACGCCGTCCCCCGGCGAGCGCCACGGGGCCCGCGCGGGAACGCGAGCCCGATGGTGGCGGCTTGACGGCGCTGGTCTACGCGGCCCGCTCCAACGCCATCGACGCCGCGCAGGCGCTGCTCGACGGCGGCGCAGACGTGAATCAGACCACGCGCTATGGGTGGAGCCCGCTGCTGGCCGCCACGCAGAATCAGAACTACCAGATGGCGAAGTTCCTGATCGAGCACGGCGCGGATGTGAACCTTGCGAACAAGGGTGGCTGGACGCCGCTTTATCTGGCCACCGACAACCGCAACATCGAAGGCGGTGACTACCCCACGCGCAAGGCCGACATGGATTCGCTGGAATTCATCAAGCTGCTGCTCGACAAGGGCGCCAAGCCCAATGCTCGCGTCACCGAGAGCACGGAAACGCGCACGGTGTTCAC
>JAITMN010000371.1 GCA_031277355.1 Nevskiaceae bacterium
CGCCCTTGCGCTGCGTGTGCGCGCCGAAGAACGTGGTATCGAGCAGGTTGGCGATTTTTTGCCGCATCGCTGCGCAGTGGTCAGGCGGGCGTGGAAAGGTGAGGGGATGTCCTTATCATCGGGCTGAAGCCTATCGTCAGCGCGTTCGTTCGCGCAACCGGTCGGCCAGTTGCGCTTCCGACAGATCGCCGGCGGCAAGCGCCAGCACGGTTTGAATGGCGTCCTCCGGCGTGAACACGATGGTCACGCCGTTGAGCGCGAGAAACAGGCGCGCGAGCACCCACGCCGTGCGTTTATTGCCATCCGCGAAGGGGTGATTACGCGCAACGCCGAAGGCGTAGGCCGCCGCCAGCGTGCAGCGATCATTCTCGCCGTAGTTCCATCGGTTGACGGGGCGCGCAAGCGCAGACTCCAGCATGTCGAGCGAGCGCACGCCCGTCATGCCGCCATGTTCGGCAAGCTGGCGATCATGAATCGCCAACGCTTCGGTGATGTTGAGCCATACCGGCTCGATCCGGCTGGCCGTTTCCATGAATCGGCCGCTATTTCGCCAGAACGCGAAGAATGTCGCGGTCTTCGCGCATGATCTGCTCGGCCACTTCCATCTTCTGCGCGAAGGCAGGATCGGCAGCGGTCAGCCGCAGGCCATCGGGTGATTCGGTGGCATATAGATTGTCGCCCACGGCCACACGCAACCGCGCCAACAACTCCTTGGGCAGAATGACTCCGGCGCTGTTGCCGATCTTGGTGACCTTGAGAGCGGTGTTCATACGGGGATTATAACAGAGCGACGGCAGAGGCTGAGCCGCCTTCCCGGATTCAGCCGCCCGCCGCTGGCCCCGTAATCAACCGCAGCGCCTCCCGATACTTCTGCGCCGTATGTTCGATTACTTCGGCAGGCAAACGCGGTCCCGGTGCGCACTTGTTCCAATCCAGCGTTTCCAGATAATCGCGCACATACTGTTTGTCGAAGCTCGGCGGGCTGATGCCCACGCGATAACTTTCCATCGGCCAGAAGCGTGAGGAGTCCGGCGTCAGCGCTTCGTCGATCAGATACAGCGTGCCGTCGGTGTCGAGGCCAAATTCAAACTTTGTGTCGGCGATCAGGATGCCGCGCTGTGCGGCATGTTCGGAGGCGAAGCGATACAACGCAATCGCGCTGTCGCGAACGCGAGCCGCCAGTGCCGGGCCGATCAAGCGCTCCACTTCGGCGTAGGAGATGTTCTCATCGTGATCGCCGACCGCCGCTTTCGTCGCCGGCGTGAACAACACCTGCGGCAATTTTTCCGCCTGACGCAGCCCCGCAGGCAGTGTGATGCCACACACCGCGCCCGTGGCCTGATAATCCTTCCAGCCCGAGCCGATCAGATAGCCGCGCACCACCGCTTCCACTGGCAGTGCCTTCAACCGCCGTGCCACGACGCTGCGTCCTTCCAGCATCGGCAGATCGGCGGCGTTGGGCAGCACTGAAGCCAGCGGCACGGGCAACAGATGATTCGGGATGATGTGCGAGGTCAGTCCGAACCAGAAATTTGAAATCTGATTCAGCACCACGCCCTTGCCCGGAATCGGATCGGGCAGCACCACATCGAACGCGGATAGCCGGTCCGTGGCGACGATCAGCAGGCGCTGCCCGTCGATGGCATAGACATCGCGGACTTTGCCTTGGTGAATCCGGGTGAGGCCACCAATGGCGGTGGTGTGAACGGCGGCGGGAGCGTGAGTATTCATCAAGACTTGCTACGATAAACCAATATGCGGTGGGCAGGAAAACTCGTTGGCGGCGCGATAGGCTTTTTTCTTGGCCCGATTGGCGCTGCGCTGGGCGCTGCGATTGGGCATCAGTATGACGTGCAGGCCGAGCGCCGTGCGCGGGGCGCGCTGCCGCCTCGCGAGCAGTTTTTCGTCAGCGCGTTCCGGGTCATGGGTCATGTGGCCAAGGCCGATGGGCGCGTCACCGAGCGCGAGATCGCCGCTGCGCGCGATGTGATGCAGGCGCTGCAACTGAACGAGGCGCAACGTCTGGCCGCCATCGACCTGTTCACGGCGGGCAAGGAGCCGGACTTCGATCTGGCGGCAGAGCTGAACCGATTGCTGCGCGCCGCCGGTCGAAGCCCGTCGATCCTGCGCGTGTTCGTTGAAGTGCAACTGCGCTTTGCATTGCAGGGCAGCGGCATGAGCGGGGCCACGCGCGCGCGGGTCACGCAGATTGCCTCTGCGCTGGGCTTCGACGCGCCATTGTTCGCGCGGATGGAATCCTCGATGCGCGGCGCGGCTTCGGGCGCAACGCCGGCCACGCACGAGGCGCAGGTGGCCGCCGCCTATCGCACGCTGGAGGTGGAGCCTTCGATCAGCGACGCCGAACTGACGCGCGCCTATCGCCGCCAGATGAGCCGCAATCATCCGGACAAACTCAAGGCCAACGGCCTGCCCGAATCGATGATGGAGCACGCCAAGCAGCGCACGCAGGCCATCAAGGAAGGCTACGAACTGCTGCGGCGGCATCGGGGCATGGCCTGACGATCATGTAAGATGCAGATGATGAACGCGCACTGGATTGCCCCGTCGATACTGTCGGCCGACTTCGCCCGCCTGGGCGCGGAAGTCGATGCGGTGCTTGCCGCCGGCGCCGATCTGATCCACTTCGACGTGATGGACAATCACTACGTCCCGAACCTCACCATCGGGCCGCTGGTCTGCGAAGCGCTGCGCCGTCACGATGCGCGCGTACCGATTGACGTGCATTTGATGGTCAAGCCCGTGGATCGGTTGATCCCCGACTTTGCCAAGGCCGGTGCGAACTGGATCAGCTTTCATCCCGAAGCCAGCGATCATGTGGATCGCACCATCGCGCTGATTCGCGAGCACGGTTG
>JAITMN010000038.1 GCA_031277355.1 Nevskiaceae bacterium
CCATTGCGGCGGGAGTCTGCGGAGGCCGATCCGCTGGGATTGGAGCGCGTTTCGCCGCAGGCGTTGCAATGTCTTGCCGATGAGCAATTGGATGATCCGGCGATTGTGGAGGAAGTGCGGCCGCTGCTGCGGCGCGCGCTGGCGCTGTGTCTGGATGGTCGCAATTTGCGCACGCGCGTCGTGGCGCGTTCGATGGCTGACCTGCGAAGGGCGTCGTTGTGAGCCGCGCGTTTGATGGCGCGATGACGCCGATTGCACTGGGCGTGAATGTGGATCACGTGGGCACGGTGCGTCAGGCCCGGCGTGGGCGGCATCCTGATCCGGTGCATGCGGCGCTGCTGGCCGAGCAGGCCGGAGCCGACAGCATCACGATGCATCTGCGCGAGGATCGCCGTCACATCATCGACGCCGATCCGTTTGCATTGCAGGAGCGGATGCAGACGCATCTGAATCTGGAGATGGCGGCGACGCCGGAGATGATCGACATTGCGCTGCGTTTGAAGCCGCGCGATTGCTGTCTGGTGCCGGAGAAGCGCGAGGAAGTGACCACCGAGGGCGGTCTCGATGTCAGCGCGCGTCCGGCTTCGCTGCGCGAGGCCATTGCGCGGCTGGCGGGGGCGGGGCTGCGCGTGTCGCTGTTCATCGACCCGGACGAACAGCAGGTGGAAGCCGCGCGTGATCTGGGCGCACCGGTGGTGGAGTTGCACACCGGCAGCTATGCGCAAAGCGTAGGCGATGCGGGCCGTGCGCGAGAACTCAGCCGATTGCAGCACGCTGCGCGGCACGCTGCGCGCTGCGGGCTCGTCGTCAACGCCGGTCATGGCCTCGACTACCACACCGTGCAGCCGGTGGCCGCCATCCCCGAGATCGTCGAACTGAACATCGGTCACAGCATCATCGCGCGTGCGCTGTTCACGGGGCTTGCCGATGCGGTGCGCGAGATGAAGACGCTGATGCTGGCCGCGCGGGAGAGTCGATGAATACGCTGGTCTTCGATATCGAAACCGTGCCCGATACGGACTACGGCCGTCAGTTGCTGGAATTGCCGCCGCAGTTGCCCGATGCCGATGTCGCCAGCGCCATGTTCGCGTTGCGCCGCGAGCGCACCGGCGATGATTTTTTGCCGCTGCCACAGCATCGCGTGGTGGCCATTGCCTGCGCGCTGCGTCGCGGCGATTCGCTCACAGTGTGGAGCCTGGGCGATCCGCAAAGCGATGAGCGCGAATTGCTGGAACGCTTCTTTGAAGGCATCGAGCGCTACACGCCGGAACTGGTGTCGTGGAATGGCGGCGGCTTTGATCTGCCGGTGCTGCACTATCGTTGCCTGAAGCATGGTATTCAGGCCGCGCGTTACTGGGAGCATGGCGATCAGGACTCGGCCTTTCGCTACAACAACTACCTGAGCCGCTATCACTGGCGGCACATCGACTTGATGGATGTGCTGTCGTCTTACAGCGCGCGTGCCCGCGCCAGTCTGTCGGATATGGCTACATTTCTCGGTCTGCCCGGCAAGCTGGGTTTTTCCGGCGCGCAGGTGTGGGATGCCTGGCAGAAGGGCGAGCGCGTGGCCGTGCGCCGCTACTGCGAAACCGATGTGCTGAATACCTGGCTGGTGTTTCTGGCCTTCGAGCGCATGCGCGGCAATCTCACCGCTGAAGCTCAGCAACGCGAATGGCAGCGTGTGCGCGAACTGCTGGCCGCTTCCGGTGAACCGCATCACGCCGAGTTTCTTGCCAAATGGCTGCAAACGCCGCCGCGTTGACGCCCGCGTTGCAGGGCAGGGTGGAGGCGCTGAATCACGACGGCTGGGGCGTGATTCGCAGCGGCAAGGTGGTGTTCGTCGCCGGCGCGCTGCCGGGTGAAGACATCGAATACCGCATCCGCCGCCGTCAGCGCGGTCATGATGAAGGCGAATTGCTGCGCGTGATTTCGCCTTCGCCGGAGCGTGTTCAGCCACGCTGCGCGCATTTTGGTCAATGCGGCGGCTGCGCGCTGCAACACCTGTCGAGCGATTCGCAGTTGCGCATCAAGGACGACATGCTGCGCGAAACGCTGCGCCGTGTGGGCAAGGTCGAGCCGCAACACTGGCTGCCGCCGCTGGCCGGTGACCCTTGGGGTTATCGTCGCCGCGCACGGCTCGGTGCGCGTTATGTGTTCGCCAAGGGCCGCTCACTGGTGGGTTTTCGCGAGCGGCTCAGCTCTCATGTGGCGGCGCTCAATCGCTGCGAAGTGCTGACGCCGGGCGTCGGCGCGATGCTGGCGGAGTTGTCGGCGCTGGTCACGTCGCTGTCCATTCCCGAGCGTATTCCACAGGTGGAAGTGGCGGTGGGCGATGCAGCCACGGTGCTGGTGCTGCGCATTCTGTCGCCGATCACGGCAGAGGATCGCGCCAAGCTTGCAGCCTTCGGTGAACAGCATCGCGTGCACTGGCTGTTGCAGCCGGGCGGGCCGGATTCACTGGAATCCCTCGATGGTCCCGCGCCGCAGCTTTACTACGATCTGCCCTCAGCCGATGTGCGGTTGAACTTCGAGCCCGCCGATTTCATTCAGGTCAATGGCGACATGAATCGCCGTCTCGTGGATCGCGTGATCGAACTGCTCGACATCGGCGCGCGGGATGCGGTGCTCGATCTGTATTGCGGTCTGGGCAATTTCACGCTGCCTATCGCGCGCCGTGCGGCGCAGGCGTTTGGCATCGAAGGCGAGGCGGGTCTGGTTGCGCGTGCGGCGGCCAATGCGGTGTTCAATGGCATCGGCAATGCCCGCTTTGCGGCAGCGGATTTGTCCGGCCCGGAGGCCGCGCAGCGCTGCGTGACGCTCGCCCGTCAGCAGCGCGAGAGTTGGTCGCAGGTGTTGCTCGATCCGCCGCGCGTCGGCGCTGCCGATGTATTGCAGGCCGTGGCGCAGCTTGCGCCGCGCCGCGTGGTGTATGTGTCGTGCAATCCCGCCAGTTTGGCGCGCGATCTTGGCATACTGGTCACAGCGCATGGCTTCACATTGCGTGAAGCCGGCATTGTCGACATGTTCCCTCACACCAGTCATGTGGAATCGGTGGCGGTGCTGGACGGGCCGGAGAAGCGCAAGCGATGACGCTGGGACCGCTGATGGTGGATATCGCAGGCAAGAGCCTTGCGCCGGAGGACCGCGAACTGCTGCGTCATCCGCTGGTGGGCAGCGTGATCCTGTTCACGCGCAACTACGACGACCCCGAGCAGTTGAGCGCGCTGGTGCAGGACGTTCGCGCGCTGCGCACGCCGTCGTTGTTGGTGGCGGTGGATCACGAAGGCGGGCGCGTGCAGCGCTTTCGCAGCGGCTTTTCGGTGCTGCCCTCAGCGCGGCGCATCGGTCAGCAATACGACGCCGACGCGAAGCAGGGCGTGGCGATGGCGGAACATCTGGCGTGGCTGCTGGCAGCCGAACTGCGCGCGGTGGGCGTGGATTTTTCCTTTGCGCCCTGCGTTGATCTGGATTTTGGCGTGTCTGAGGTGATCGGTGATCGCGCCTATCATGCACGCGCTTCGGTGGTGGCTGAACTGGCCATTGCGGTGATGCGCGGCATGCGCAGCGCCGGCATGGCCGCCACCGCCAAGCACTTCCCCGGTCATGGCGCAGTGGTCGCCGATTCCCATGCGGCGCTGCCGGTGGATCGCCGGGAGTTGGCGGACCTGGAACCAGACCTTTTGCCCTATCGCCGCCTGATCGCCAATGGTCTTTCGGCCGTGATGATGGCGCATGTGTTGTATCCAAATATCGACGCGCATCCGGCCAGCTTTTCGCGCCGCTTCGTCACCGATGTATTGCGCGGCGAGCTTGATTTTCGCGG
>JAITMN010000130.1 GCA_031277355.1 Nevskiaceae bacterium
TCACCACGCTGACCAAGCGCATGGCCGAAGACCTCACCGAATATCTCACCGAGCATGGCGTGAAGGTGCGCTATCTGCACTCGGATGTAGATACGGTGGAGCGTGTGGAAATCATCCGCGATCTGCGCCTGGGCCGTTTCGACGCCATCGTTGGCATCAATCTGTTGCGCGAAGGGCTCGACATGCCCGAAGTGTCTCTGGTGGCGATTCTCGATGCGGACAAAGAAGGCTTTCTGCGTTCGGAAGGTTCGCTGATCCAGACCATTGGCCGCGCCGCGCGCAATGTGCATGGCCGCGCCATTCTCTATGCCGACCGCATCACCGGCTCGATGGAGCGTGCGCTCGCCGAGACGGATCGCCGCCGGGCCAAGCAGCTTGCCTTCAATGCCGAGCATGGCTTGACGCCGCGTGGCATCGTCAAGCCGGTGAAGGAAGTGCTGGAAGGCGCGCGGGAGATGCCGGAGCCGGCGTCGCGCGGCAAGCGGGGGCGTGCAGGCGCGGGCAGTATGCTGCCTGCCACCGCCACGCCGGAGCAGGTGGCGAAGGAAATCCGCCGTCTGGAAGCGGCGATGCTCGCTCATGCGCGAAATCTGGAGTTCGAGGAGGCCGCCGCGCGGCGTGATGAGATCGCAGCGCTGCGGCAGCGGGTGCTGGAATTGGTCTAGTTGCAGTTACGGCGAAATCACCGCCATATAATCTGAATAAAGATTGTGTCTTAACTTATTGTTTTTATTGGTAGTCGCGAGTGGGAGCGAACCACCGACCACTTCCATGTCAAGGAAGTGCTCTACCACTGAGCTACGCGACTACGAGCAGGCACGCCATTGAGGCGGGCTGCGAAAGATACATCAAGAGCAATTGCCTCCTCAAGTTTCCCCGGCGCATGTGCAGTTGCTGTGCGCGATCGCAGTCGCGCGCATGTCGGCCATTACAGACAAACGTGGTGTTGCTCTATCAAAAGATACACTGCCTTCGTACACAGATGTGCTTGAAGGAAGATGCTGATGAGTAACAAGAACCGCCGCTATTTTCGTCCCGCTCGCAAGTCGTTGACCCGCGTCCTCACAGGTTGTTTGCTGTTGGGAACTTTGCCCGTCCTTGCGCAGAGCACGGGCGCCACGCTGCGAGGCTCGGCCGCAGATGACGCCACGATCACCGTGACCAACATCGAAACCGGCCTGACGCGCACCACCCGCGCAAGCAATGGCAACTACAGCCTGGCAGGTCTTCCGCCCGGCGCTTATCGCATTGATATCAGTGCCAACGGTCAGAGCAGCAATCAGGCGGTGACGCTGATGGTGGGTCAGACCGTTACGCTCGATCTCACCTCATCTTCCACCACGGAGTTGGACACCGTCACCGTGAGCGCTGCGCGGGTGCTGCAGGAGACGACGACCTCGGAAGTTGCCACCTATGTCTCCTCGAAGCAGATCGAAGCGCTGCCGCAGGGAACGCGCAATTTTTTGGCGTTCGCGGATGCAGTCCCCGGCGTCACTTTTTCCAGGGGAGCCGATGGCTCCACCTCTCTGCGAGGCGGCGCGCAGCAAGCCAGCGGCATCAATGTATTCATCGATGGTGTCGGCCAGAAAGACTATGTTCTCAAGGGCGGGCTGACCGGCCAGGATTCCAGTCGAGGCAATCCGTTCCCGCAGTTGGGCATCGCCGAGTACAAAGTGATCACCTCCAACTACAAGGCCGAATACGATCAACTCAGCAGCGTGGGCATCTCGGCGGTGACCAAATCCGGCACCAATGAATTCCACGGAGATATTTTCTGGGATCGCACTTCCACCGACTGGCGCGCCTCGACGCCGGCCGAGAAGCGCGATGGCGCAAAGGTGGAGTCGAAGGAAGAGCAGTATGGCATCGCCATCGGCGGACCCATCATCAAGGACCGCATGCATTTCTTCCTTGCCTACGAGGCCAAGGAATACAACTCGCCTCGGACGCTTGTGCCGGGAGAGCAGTTGCAGCCCGGCGATCTGCCATCGGCGTTCCAGAACATCTCATTGGCCGCAGCAGCGCCATTCAAGGAAGACCTCTACTTCGGCAAGATCGACTGGTCGATTGGCCAGAGTCATTTGCTGGAACTGACGGCCAGGCGTCGTGACGAAGATGAATTGACCAGCGTCGGCGGCCTCAACACGCCCGAGCATGGCACGCTGAAAAACAACGAGGAGACTCGTGTGGATTTGCGCTGGCAGTACAACGCCAGCGATTGGATGAACGATGCGCATGTGACGTATGAAGACACGCAATGGGGTCCGCGACCGGCGTCGCTGGCGCCGGGCGTGCTGCTGTCCGTGCCGCGACAAGGTGTGGCCACTGCGGTGCCGAACATCAACCCCGGCGATATGGCTGCGGTGTTGAATCTGGGCGGGGGAGGCGACTTCCAGAACAAGGGGCAGCGGGGCATTTCGTTTCAGGATGAGGTCACCGTGTTGGGTCTGGTGGGGCACACCATCAAGGCCGGCATCAAGTACAAGAAAATCGACCTGCGCGCGTTCGAGCAGAGTCCGTACACGCCGCAATTTCTGTACGACATCACCAACAGTCTCACCATTCCCTATCGCGTGGATTTCACGACTTCCGGCAATGGCAATGCAACGCAGGTGAATTCCGACGCCACGCAGATTGGTCTGTATTTTCAGGACGATTGGGATGTGACCGACAAACTCACATTGAATCTGGGTCTGCGCTGGGACTACGAATCCAATCCCAGCTACCAGAATCACGTGACTCCGCAGACGCTGGTGGACCAGCTGCGCGCCTATGCGCCGCTGCAAGGCCCCAACGTCGACTACGACATCAACAACTACATCAGCACCGGCAGCAACCGCACTTCGTTCACGGGCGGTTGGCAGCCGCGCGTGGGGTTTTCTTATGACCTGCTGGGGGACGAACGGCATGTGATCTTCGGCGGCGCTGGCCGCTCCTACAATCGCAATCAGTTCGACTATCTGTCTTACGAGCAATACCGTCTGGCGTTCCAGCGTTATCAGTACTACTTCGTTGCGCCGGGTCACGACTGCAATGTCGATCCGGTGCAGACACCCTGTGCGGCGTGGGACGCGGGCTACCTGAATTCCGACGCGCTGGGCTCGTTGATCACGCCGGGCAGCAACTACGGCACGGAGGTGTTCTTGCTGAACAACAAGCTCAAGACGCCGTATGCGGATCAATTCAGCCTTGGCATGCGCAACGCCTTCGATTTGCTGGGCAACGAGTGGAATTCTTCCGTAACGGTGACGCGGGTGTTGAGCCACGACGGCATTTTGTTTTCCGTGGGCAATCGGCGTGCGGATGGCAGCTTCTTCCCGCCGAACGTCGATTTTGGCAGTTCGCCGGGAGCTGACCTTCCGCTCTACAGCCGATTCTTCCGTGGCGACAACGGCGTGGAGACCCGCACCAATTCCGTGCTGTTTTCGTTGGACAAACCCTACACGAGCGCATCGCATTGGGGCGTTGGTCTGGCGTACACCTATACCGACGCCAAGGAGAATCGCCCGCGCTCCGATCAGTTCACGTTCGACTACCCGAATCTGGACAACGTGGCGATGTTCGGCGCGGTCGATGTTCCCAAGCACAAGATCGTCGGCATCGGCATCTACGACATCTGGGGCATCACGTTTTCCGGCAAGGCGACGTGGACCAGTGCGCCGGGCAACAATGGGCTCAACTGCTTCGGCCGTCCTGATCCGGGTGCGTGCGACGTGGGCGGGCGTTTCGTGACGTACTACTTCAGTGAACAAAAGTTCTTTCAACTCGATCTGGCGTTGCAGAAGGAGTGGGATACGAGCTTTGGCGTGAAGCTGCGTTTGCGCGGTGACGTGCTGAACGTCACCAACGAAATGAACTACACCGATTTTGGCAACTTCATGGGCGTGGGCGGTGTGCTGAATCCGGATTTCGGCCGGCGCACCGGGCTTGGTGTCCTCGATCCGACCCGCACGTTCAAGCTGTCGCTGGGCCTGGGTTGGTGAGGACCGCTGCGCGGGCGCGGGAGTCGGCTACAATGGGGCATTCGTTAAAGAGTCAGGGATGCCTCAACAACGCTCCAATTTCGCGCACCTTGCCCGCCTGCAAGCTGATCTGGCTCAGCTTGGCGGGCGGGCAGAGCGTTTCTTCAGCGAGGATCCCAACACCTGCCTGATAAAACTGCGCCAGTTCGCGGAGGTGATGGCGCAGGAGGTGGCGGCACGCGCGGGCCTGTATGTTGCCGATGAGGACAATCAGGCCACGCTGCTGAACCGCCTGCGTCAGCGCGATTGGTTGCCGCGCGACGTGGCCGACCTGTTCCACTGGATTCGCAAGGCGGGCAACGAAGCCACGCATCAAATGCAAGGCACGCACGCCAATGCTTTGCAGGGTTTGAAGATGGCCGTCGCGCTGGGCTTCTGGTACCACCGCAGCTTTCATGACGGCCAGTTCAAAGGCGGCGCTTTCATTCCGCCGTCGGCTCCGGTGGATGAATCCGCCGAACTGAAGAAACAACTCGACGACCTGCGCGCTCAAATGCAGCAGGCCGACGCCGCGCTGAAAGCCGAAGCGCAAAGATCAGCCGCCGCTGCCGAGCAGATCGCGCAGATTCAGGCCGATGCGAAAGTGTGGGAAGAATTGGCCGAGTCCAGCACCACCGAAGCCGAAGCGCTGAAGGTGCGCATCGTCGAATTGCAGGCCCTGCAGCAGGCGGCCAAGGCGCAACCAGAGGTGAGCCGCGAATTCCAGCACGCCGCGAACCTTGCCGCTGCGCAAGTGGAGCGTGATCTGGACGAAGCGGCCACGCGCGAGCTGATCGACCAGCAATTGCGCGACGCCGGTTGGGAAGTGGACTCCGCGAAACTTCGCTATGCCAACGGCGCGCGTCCCGAACCGGGCCGCAATCGCGCCATCGCCGAGTGGCCCTGCGAGGGCGGTGATCGGGCCGACTATGCGCTGTTCATCGGCACGCGCCTTGTGGCCGTGGTCGAAGCCAAGCGCAAGAGCCGCGATGTGTCCGGCGACATCGAGCAGGCCAAGCGCTATGCGCGCGGCATCATCGGTGATGGCGGCGAAGTGCTCAGCGCGTGGTGGCAGGGTCAGTACAAAACGCCCTTCGTCTATGCCGCCAATGGCCGCCCGTTTCATCGTCAATATCTGCAAGCCAGCGGCATCTGGTTCTGCGATCTGCGCCGCGCGCAGAATGTGAGAAAGGCGCTGGAAAGCTGGCATTCGCCCAATGGCCTTGCCGAATTGCTCAAGCAGGATATCGACTCGGCAACCTCCGCCCTCGATGACATGCCGATGCAGTTCGATTTTCCGTTACGCGCCTATCAGCGTGAAGCGATTCTCGCGGTGGAGAAGGCGATCAAGGCCGGCAAGCAGGAAATGCTGGTGGCGATGGCCACCGGCACCGGCAAGACCAAGACCTGCATCGCGCTGGTGTATCGTTTGCTCAAAGCGCAGCGTTTCCGTCGCATCCTGTTTCTGGTCGATCGCAACGTTCTGGGTGAGCAGGCCGCCATCAGCTTCAAGGAAACGCGCATCGAGAACATGCGCTCCTTCACCGATATCTTCGGCATCCGCGAGATCGACGAACCGGAGCCTGATACCGACACGATGGTTCATATCGCCACCGTGCAAGGCATGGTCGCCCGCGTGTTCAACAGCGAGGAGGGCGGTATTGGCGTTGATGCCTACGACTGCATCGTGGTCGATGAATGTCATCGCGGCTATGCGCTGGATCGGGAGATGTCGGAGGCCGAATCCGAACACCGCGATCAGGCTGATTACATTTCCCATTACCGCCGCGTGCTCGATCATTTCGACGCCGTGAAGATTGGTCTCACCGCCACCCCCGCTTTGCATACCACGCAGATTTTCGGCGTGCCGGTGTTCACCTATTCCTATCGCGAAGCGGTGCTCGATGGCTACCTGATCGACCACGATCCGGCCACCGTCATCACCACCGAGTTGAGTCGTGGCGGCATCCGTTATGCCAGCGGCGATGAAGTGCTGCGCCTGAACCGCCTGACGCATGGCGTCGAAAGTTACAACACGCCCGATGCGCTGGAGTTTGATGTCAGCCAGTTCAACAAGAAGGTGCTGACCGAGCCGTTCAATCAGGCCGTGTGCGCTGAACTCACGCAGCACATCGACCCCTACGGCCCCGCCAAGACGCTGATCTTCTGCGCCACCGACGAGCACGCCGATCTGGTGGTGCGACTGTTGAAGCAGGCGTATCAGGATGCGGGCTTCAACGATGTGGGCGATGACGCCATCATCAAGATCACCGGCGCTTCCGACAAACCGCTGCTGCTGGTCCGGCGGTACAAGAACGAGAA
>JAITMN010000142.1 GCA_031277355.1 Nevskiaceae bacterium
CCGAAGTTCGACAGCATGAACGTGAAGTCGCGCAGATCGGTGGCCGGCAGACTGCGCGCACGCGCACCGGCCTTCAGGCGGTTCATCTCGGCGCGCAGTCCGGCGGCGTCGAGATTGCCAACGTCTCGAATTACCGGCACCAGCAAGCCTTCTGGCGTGTCTACCGCAATGCCCACTTGGATGTGATGGAAGATGCGGCGGCCTTGCGTGGTGCCATCGAACCAGGCGTTGAGGCCCGGTTCGGCGCGGCAGCCCACGGCAATCGCGCGCAGCAATCGCACGGTGTAATCGCTGCTGCCCGGCGGCCAGCGCTCGATATCCGCGTCGTCGAAGACCGAGCACTCCATCACATTGTCGCGCGCCATCGTCATGCTCTGCGCCATCGCACGGCGCAGGCTGCGCAGCACTTCCAGTTCGCTGCTGTCGTTGCGGCCGTTGAACTGCGGACGCATCGAACTGGTGGCCATCGGCACGGGTTGCTGCGGACGCGATGCGGGCGAGGCGTCGAGCACATCCTGCATCGTCACGATGCCGCCTTCGCCGCTGCCGGTGAGCTTTTCGATGTCGATGCCGAGATTGCGCGCCAACGCCCGCGCTGCCGGCACCGCACGCACGCGGGCCGAGGCTTCACGCTCGCGCGTTGCCGAGGCCGGCGTCTGCAATATCTCATCGCTCACCGGCATGTGACCGACGACGCCGCCGGAGGCCGTTGCGCTCGACGCACCCGCGTCGGCTTGATCCTGCGCTGCAGACGCCGTCGCATCGGCGGTGTAATCCACCAGCGGTGCACCGGTGGCAATCGTGTCGCCCGGCTTGCCATGCAGCGCGGTGACGACGCCGGCAAAAGGCGAGGGCACTTCAACCACCGCCTTCGCGGTTTCCATCGCCACCAGCGGTTGATCCACTTCCAGATGATCGCCCACGGCCACATGCCAGCGCACGATCTCGGCTTCCTGCAAACCCTCGCCCAGATCGGGCAGACAAAAATGCGTGGCCATCAGTATTGCAGCGCGCGACGCGCCGCCTCCACGATGCGGCCGGGGCCGGGAATGTAACTGCGTTCCATTGAAAAATACGGCATCACGGTATCGTACCCGGTGACGCGCTCGATGGGCGCAAGCAGATCGTGCAGCGCCTGCTCCGCCACCGTTGCGGCCACTTCACCGCCCAGGCCCGCATGCCGCGCGGCCTCATGCACGATGACGAGCCGCCCCGTGTGACGCACCGACTCCAGCACGCGCGCATGGTCGATGGGCGACAGGCTCACCAGATCGATGACTTCGGCGCTGATCTTCTCGCGCGCCAGTTCTTCGGCGGCGCGCAGCGTTTCATGCGTCATCGCGCCCCAGGTCACGAGCGTAACGTCTTCGCCTTCGCGCAAAACTTGCGCCTGATCCAGCGGCCACGCCACGCCATCGTCCTGCACTTCCTGACGCGCGAGGCGATACAGCCGCGTGGGTTCGAGGAAGATCACCGGGTCCGGGTCGCGTATCGCCGCCAGCAGCAGACCATAGGCCGCAGCGGGTGTTGAAGGGCACAGCACGCGCAGTCCGGCGTGATGACAGAACAGCGTTTCCAAGCTTTCGGAATGATGCTCCGGCGCGTGGATGCCGCCGCCATGCGGCATGCGCATCACGACGGGGCAGGTGAGGCGTCCGCGTGTGCGATGACGCATCCGCGCCATGTGATTGGCCACCTGATCCAGCGCCGGATAGATGAAGCCCATGAACTGAATCTCGGCCACCACCTTCAAACCCTGCGCGGCCATGCCGATCGACATGCCCGCGATCAACCCTTCGGCCAGCGGTGAATCGATGACGCGCAGATCGCCGTATTGCTGCTGCAAGCCCTGCGTGGCGCGAAACACGCCGCCATTGAGACCGATGTCTTCGCCGATCAGCACCACATCGGGGTCATCGGCCAGCGCGCGGTTCAGCGCCATGTTGATTGCTTCGACGAGCGTGACTCTTGCCATGATGTCAGCCCGTGTGTGATCCGCGCTGCGGATGACGGCGCGCGGTGTCGCGCTGCGCGGTGAGAGTGGCAGGCTCGTTGGCGAACAGATGATCGAACATCGAATCGGTGGAAGGCGTGGGCCGCGATTGATACGCGTGCACGGCTTCGTCGATCTGCGCCGTGCACTGCGCGCGCAGTTGATCCTCCTGCGTTTGATCCCAAAGATGCTGCGCTTCCAGATAAGCGCGCGTGCGCAGCAACGGTTCGATCTTCCACGCCGCTTGCAGTTCTTCGGCGGCCCGATAGCGCGTGGCATCGTCGGCGGTGGTGTGATCGCTGAGCCGGTAGGTGAGCGCTTCAACCACCGTAGCCCCGCCGCCTGCGCGCGCTTTGGCAAGCGCCGCCTCCATCACCGCGCGCACGCCGATCACGTCGTTGCCATCCACCTGAACGCCCGCAACGCCGCCGGCAATGCCCTTCTGCGCCAGCGTTTGCGCGCCGGTCTGCGCCGACACCGGCATCGAGATGGCCCAGCCATTGTTGACGATGACGAACACCACCGGCAGCGACCGCGCGCCGGCCATGTTGATCGCCTCGTAGAACGCGCCTTCGGATGTGCCGCCGTCGCCGATGTACGCCACCGCGCAGCGCGCCTGCCCGCGAATGCGAAAGGCCATCGCCGCGCCTGCCGCATGCGGGGCCTGCGAGCCAATCGGCACGCACCACGGGAAGTCGTGGCGCGGACCGGCGAAGTTCGTGCCGGATTCGTCGCCGGCCCAATAGGTGAGGATTTCGGTGAGCGTGACGCCGCGCCAAAGCTGCGTGCCGTATTCGCGATACACCGGAAACAGCGCATCTTCGGCGCGCATCGCCGCGCCCACGCCCACATGCGTGGCCTCCTGACCTGCGCAGGGCGCATAGGTGCCCAGACGCCCCGTGCGTTGCAGGTTCACCGCCTTGGCGTCGAACATCCGGCACAGCACCATCATTCGGTACATGCGCCGCAACTGTTCGCCGTCGGCAGCAAAGGCGGGCGGCTCGCCAGTGAGACGACCCTGTTCGTCGAGCAATTGCTCGCGCGCAATGGCAAACTGGGCGACTGTCTTCAAGGGTAGCGCGCCGCCATCCGGCGGTCTGTTTTCAAGGTCTTATACGTTCGCATGACGATGAATCGATCGGTCGTCGCTGGCACTTGGTATGCCGCACTCGCCTTCCTGATCTGGGGCCTGTTTCCATTGTACTGGATCAGACTGGCGACGGTGCCAGCGATGCAGTTGGTGTCGCATCGCGTGGTGTGGTGCACCGTGGCCGCCTGGCTGTGGCTGCTGGTGCGCGGGGAGCTGGGGTTCGTGCGCACGCTGAGCCCGCGCGGTCTGGTGCTGATGACACTCAGTTCGCTGCTGATCGGCCTGAACTGGAGTGTGTACGTGATCGCGGCCACCACCGGGCATGTGGTGGACACGAGCCTGGGCTACTACATCACGCCGCTGGTGAACATCCTGTTCGCGGTGTTCGCGCTGAAGGAGTCGCTGAACGTGCCGCAGCGTTTCGCGGTGGGCCTGGCGGGCCTTGGCGTGGTGTGGCTGGCGTGGCAATTCGGCGCGCCTCCCTGGGTGGCCCTGACGTTGGCCGTCAGTTTTGCGCTGTATGGCCTCGTGCACAAGCTCGCGCCGCTGGCGGCGGTGGAGGGGTTGGCCGTGGAGAGCAGCGTGCTGCTGGCGCCGGCGGCGGGCTATCTGCTGTGGTGCGAGTTTCAGGGCACGGGCGCGTTCCTGCATGGCGGCTGGTCGCAGGATGTGCTGCTGATACTGGGCGGGCCGGTCACGGCGGTTCCGCTGGCGCTGTTCGCCGCCGGCGCGCAGCGTGTGCCGATGACGCTGCTGGGCGTGCTGCAATACATCTCGCCTACCGTGGCGCTGGTCATTGGCGTGGTGTTGCAGGGGGAGTCGTTCGGCTCCGTGCGCGTGGTGGGCTTTGTGCTGATCTGGGTGGCGCTGGCGGTGTTTACGCTCGATGGCTGGAAGCGCTATCGGCGTGCGCGTTCGACTCAAAACACCTGACTCACGCCACCTGATGCGCCCGCGCCAGATACTGCGCGCTGCGCATCTCCACCAATCGGCTTGCGGTGCGCTCGAACGCCGCGCGCAAGCGCTCACCGCGATAGAGCTGCGACGCCCACGCCGAGAGCACCAGCTTCACACGGCGGTCGTAGAGTTCATCCACCAGACTGATGAAGCGCCGCGCCGCGTCGTCGTGCTGCGCATCGAACACCGGCACATCGGATAGGAACAGCGTGTGCAGTTCTTCGGCCAGCGCAATGTAATCGGCTGCCGAACGCGGACCTTCGCACAGCGCCGCGAAATCGAACCATGCCATGCCGCTGGCGGTGCGGCGCGCGGGCAGCGTGCGGCCTTCCACCTGCAAGGTCTGCGGACCGGGCGATGCGCTGCCTGCGGCCAGACGCTCGAACAGCGCCGTCATCTGCGCGGTGGTTTGCGGTTGCGCGGCGTCGAACCACGTCTTCGCATCGGATAAACCTCGCAGCCGCCAATCCGGTCCTGCGCCGATGTGGATCACATCCAGATGTGATTCCAGCAGCGCGATGGCGGGCAGGAAGCGTTCGCGTTGCAGACCGCCTTCATACAAGCGCGAAGGCGGCGTGTTCGATGTGGTGACCAGCGTCACGCCGCGAGTCAGCAGGCCGGTGATGAGCCCATGCAGCAGCATCGCATCACCGATGTCGAGCACTTGCAATTCATCCAGACACAGCACGCGCGTTTGCTCCGCCCACTGTTCGGCCACCGCATCGAGCGGGGATTCACGCTCGCGCAGCGCGCGCAAG
Organism: Nevskiaceae bacterium; assembly: GCA_031277355.1. Lineage (GTDB taxonomy): Bacteria > Pseudomonadota > Gammaproteobacteria > Steroidobacterales > Steroidobacteraceae > ZC4RG30. Next base: position 4,799 of record JAITMN010000142.1, read on the forward strand.
CGGTGATGCACCTCGCGCATGAAGTGCTGGAAATGCAGCCGCAGCGAAGCATCGCCGAGACTGGCGTGGAAGCGATCCATCATCCAGGTCTTGCCACGGCCCACATCGCCCCAGAGATAAAGGCCACGGGGCGTCGTGGGTGGGCGGTGCGTTACCCGCGACAGCAGCCGTTGCAACGCGCCGCCTCGCTGGCGTGCATTGCGCAGACGCACTTGCAGTTTGTCGAGCGCCTGCACGGCGGCGCGCTGCCCTTCATCCGGTTGCAGTTCGCCGCTGGCTTGCGCGGCGAGCCAGGCCCGCAGCAATGATCCCTGACCGCCCAACGCTTCAGCCCTGCGCGATGCGGCTCAATTGCACGATCGCCGCGCCGGGCAGCGCCGAATGACGCAGCGACACTTCGGCATAGCGCTGCGCGAAGTCTGCGCCCAGACGTTCGGCCAGATACACCGAGCGATGCTGACCACCCGTGCAGCCGATGGCGATGGTGAGATAGCGCCGGTTCGTTGCCATGAATTCGGGAATACGCGCCTGAACGAAATCGGTGATGTCTTTGAGCAGTTTCGGCACGCTGGCGCTGCGTTCGAGAAATTCGATCACGCGCTGGTCGCGGCCGGTGAGTTCGCGCAGCGGCAGTTCCCAGTAAGGGTTGGGCAGGCAGCGCGCATCGAACACGAAGTCCGCATCGCCGGGGATGCCGTGCTTGAAGCCGAAGGACTCGAACAGTATCGACATGCGCGGTTGTGCGCGCTGATCGATGCGAAGGCGCATCGTTTCGCGCAGATCGTGCGTGCCCATGCGCGAGGTGTCGAGCGTCAGATCGGCCGCCTGCGCCACGGGTTCAAGCAACCGGCGCTCCTGTTCGATGGCTTCGCGCAACCCTTCACTGCCACGGCTCAACGGATGCATGCGGCGCGTCTCGGAGAAACGCCGCAGCAGGGCTTCGTCGCTGGCGGTGAGGAAGATCAGCTCGCAGTCGATGCCCGATGTTTTCAGTTCGCGCACCAGAGCGGGCACCGTGGCGATTTCGCCGGCGGTGTTGCGCGCGTCGATGCCCACGCCGGTGCGCCGGTACAGGTTTTCCTGACTGCGCAAGGTGTGCGAGACGAAAGGCTTGAGCAGCGCAGCGGGGATGTTGTCCACGCAGTAATAGCCCAGGTCTTCGAGCATGTGCAGCGCCACGCTCTTGCCGGCCCCCGACAGGCCGCTGACGACGATCAAACGCATGGCCGTTTCACCTGCCTTGCGTGCTCGCGCGCGTCAGCCGCGAACGGCCCTGCGGCCTTCTTCGGCATGATGGTCACGTTGACGCTCCTTGTATTTCACGACGCTGCGGTCGAGCTTGTCCGTCAGGGAATCGATGGCCGCGTACATGTCCCCATCCACCGCGTCGGCGTGAATGTTGCTGCCGCGCACGTGCAGCGTGGCTTCGGCCTTGTGTTGCAGTTTTTCGACGGTCAATACGCAATGCAGGTCGATCACATGATCGAAATGCCGGGTCAAACGCTCCATTTTCTTTTCGACGTAGGCGCGCAGCGGCGGGGTGATTTCGATATGGTGGCCGGTCAGCATCAATTGCATGGTGTCTTCTCCGTGTGAATCATCAATGCGCCACAGTATGACGGCGCTCGCTGGAGGGCGCGATACCCATGGCTTCCCGGTACTTGGCGACGGTGCGCCTAGCCACCGGGATACCTTCCTTTGAAAGCAGTTCGGCAATCCGGCTGTCGCTGAAGGGGCTGCCCGAAGGTTCCTCGCGAATCAGCTTGCGAATTTTTGCGCGGATCGCGGTGGAGGAGGTGCCCGAACCATCGGCGGCCTCCACCTGACTCGAAAAGAAATATCTTAACTCGAATACGCCGCGCGGCGTGAGCATGTACTTGCCGGCGGTGATGCGCGAGACGGTGGATTCGTGCATGCCGATGGCTTCGGCGACGTCGCGCAGAATCATCGGCCGCATGTGTTCCTCGCCCTGTTCGAAGAACGCGGTCTGGCGTTCCACGATGCAGCGCGCCACCTTCAGCAGCGTGTCGTTGCGAATCTCCAGGCTCTTGATAAGCCAACGCGCTTCCTGCAATTGTGTGCGCAGGCTGGCGTGATCGCCGGAGCGGCCGATCAGGTCGGCGTAACTCTGATTCACGCGCACGCGCGGCAGCGCCGCCGGGTTCATCTCCACGCTCCAGCCGTTGGGCGTGCGCCGCACGAATACATCGGGCACGACGTATTCGGAAGAGGCTGAACTGATCTGCGCGCCGGGACGCGGATGGCAACCGCGCACCAGCATCAACGCCTGTTGCAGCGTTTCTTCGTTCACATGCAGCGCGCGGCGCAGACCGGCCAGCTCGCGTTGCGCCACTTGATCGAGGTGCGAGGCGGCGATGGTCAGCGCCGTGTCGAGACCCGGCGTTGCCGGATCAAGTGCGCGCAATTGCAGCGTTACACATTCGGCCACCGAGCGTGCGCCGACGCCGACCGGGTCGAGCGATTGCACCACGCCAAGCATTTGCGCGATTTCTTCGGGCGTGGCGTCGATTTCCGGTCGCAGCGTCGCGGTGATCGTGTCGGCGGATTCGGTGAGATAACCATCGTCGTTGATCGCATCGATCAGCGCGCGGCCGATGGTGAGTTCACGCGCATCGAGTCTGGCAAGGTCCAGTTGCCAGGCCAGATGCTGTTGCAGCGACGGGCCGCTGGCGTCGGTGAGTTCCTGCTGGCGATCTTCGTCGTCACCGTTCCACGGCGTATCGGAGGAGCCGGCGGTTTCGGTCCAGCCGTCGTCGATGATTTCGATTTGGGGTTCGTCGTCCTGGGGCTCGCTGTCGTCGGCAGATGTATTGACGCTATCTTCGCCGGCCGGCTCGCGGTCGCCCGGCCCTGCGCCGAGCGCCTCAAAAGAAGCCGTGGACTCCACGTCCTCATCGGCTTCCAGCATCACATTGCTTTCGAGCAGGTCGCGGATGTGGTCGTGAAGTTCCAGGCAGGGCAGTTGCAAAAGCCTGATCGCCTGCTGCAACTGAGGAGTCATCGTCAGTTGCTGGCCGAGTTTTAACTGCAGTGAAGCTTTGAACATTTACATCCGGAAGTGCTGCCCCAAGTACACCTCACGCACTCGGGCATTGGCAAGGATTTCATCTGCGGTTCCGGCGGCAATGACGGTGCCCCGGTCCACGATGCAGGCGCGATTGCACACTCCCAGCGTTTCACGCACGTTGTGGTCCGTTATCAGCACGCCGATGCCTTTTTCCGACAATTCGCGGATGATGTGCTGAATATCGAGCACGGAAATGGGGTCCACGCCGGCGAAAGGCTCATCGAGCAGGATGTATTGCGGCCCCGCCGCCAGTGCGCGGGCGATTTCCGCGCGCCGCCGCTCGCCGCCCGACAGCGCCATGCCGGGGCTGTTGCGCACTCTGTCGATGCGCAGTTCTTCGAGGATGTCTTCCAGACGCGCGGCCTTGTCGGTCGAGTCGAGGTCTTTGCGCAGTTGCAGCACGGCGCGGATGTTTTGCTCCACGGTGAGCCTGCGGAAGATCGAAGGCTCCTGCGGCAGATAGCCCACGCCCAGCCGTGCGCGGCGATGCATCGGCAGCGCGGTGAGGTTGGTGTCGCCCAGCGTGATGCGTCCTGCATCCACCGGCACGAGGCCGACGATCATGTAGAAGGCCGTCGTCTTGCCCGCGCCATTGGGGCCGAGCAACCCGACGATCTCACCCGCGCGCACTTCAACGGATAAATCTTCGACCACCACGCGGCCCTTGTAGCTCTTGCGCAGTCCTTCGGCTTTGAGCATCGGCGCGTTCATGGCGTGTTTGCGGGTTTGTCCGCCGGTTTGTCTGCGCCGTCGTTGGGCCGGATCGTCATGCGCACGCGGCTGTCTTCGTTCGTGCCGCGTTCGGTTTCAATGCTGCGATCTTTCAGGCTGTAGAGAATGGCCGCCGTCGTCACTTCGTTGCGGCCATCGGTGTACCAGGCATTGCCCGACAGACGCACGCGCTGACGCGGCACATCGAGTTCAATTTGCTGCGCGCTGCCCTGATTGCGCTGCGCGCTGCCCTTGGGTTGATGCGAGAAGCGCGCAGGTGCGCCATCGACCTGGGCGCGCTGCAACAGATTGCTGACGAAGGTCAACTGCGCGATGTTGGCGTCGAGCACGCCGTCCAGATATTCCACATGCACATCGCCGGTGAAGGTCCACTGGCTGTTTTCAAAACTCGGTTGCGTGCCGCGTGCGGTGGCTTCGCGGGCGCGGATCAACAGACTCCCCTGCGCCGATTGCTGCCGGATCACCACATTCGGCATGCGCAGCGTGTTGGCGTTGTAGTCCAGTTGCAGTCCGTCGGCTTCCAGTTCGATGTCGCCAGTGGGCGCGGCGGCCTGCGCGAGCGCGCACAGCAGCAGCGCCAGCGGCAGCAGCAACGCCGCTGCGATGCGATGCTCAGAACGACACATGACCACGAACCTTGGACTCCAATTTGAACTTGCCCGCGTTCAGATCGGCATCCAGGCCGGTGCCGGTGAGTTCCCGGTCGTTCCATTCAAAACGCACGGTGGATTTCGTGCGCAGTGTTTGCCCGCGCATGTCGTAGTCGAGCTTGTCGGTGCGTATCACCAGCGGTGCGCCTGATCCGGCGGGCTGCCCGTGTGCCTGCACATTGCCGAGCAATGCCAGCACGCCGCCTTGTTCGGGCAGTTGCGCGGTGTCGGCGCGAACCGTCCAGCGCTGCGCCACGGTGGATTCGCCCGGCGGATCGTATTGCAGCGTCAAGTTGCTCGCGTCGATCATGTCGTTGTCGGCCTGCTGCACCTGTTCGGCGGTGAAGGCATACAGCAGCCGGCCTTCGGCGTCGGTTTGCGTAACGGAAACATCGCGGGCGGAGAAGTCGTAGCCGCTGTTTTCATCTTCAACGATCTGCTCACCTGCCGGGTTTACCGGAGCTTGGCCGGTGCGCCCGAGTGCAAAGGCCAGGGCCAGCAATCCGGCAACGGCGGCGGTGAGCAACAGGTAGTGGCCTTTCATGATGCCGTTCTCGCAGCCGCGCCGCGTGCGTGCAGCAACCAATCGCACACTTCGCGCACTGCGCCGGTGCCGCCCGGCAGCGTCGTGATGCGATCGGCCGCAGCACAGGCCAGCGGATGCGCGTCGCGCACCGCCACGGCAAAGGCCACGCGCAGCATCAACGGTATGTCGGGGGTGTCATCGCCAATGCAGGCGGCGCGATCGGCGGTGAGTTGCAGCTTCGTCAACAGCCGGTCGAACACGGCGCTCTTGTTCGCCGCGCCTTGAAACACATGGGCGATGCCCAGCTCGCGGCAGCGCGCCGCCACCGCGCGAGAACGCCGCCCCGAGATCACCGCAACGGTGACGCCGGCCTGTTGCAGCAGCTTCACGCCATGACCATCGCGCGCATGAAAGCGCTTGAACTGCTCGCCGCTTGCGCCAAACCACAGGCTGCCATCGGTGAGCACGCCATCCACATCGAGCACCAGCAGTTCGATACGCCGCGCCAATGTCGATGTCAGTCGCATCAAACCACTCCCGCGCGCAGCAGATCGTGGATGTTCAGCGCGCCGACCAGATGCCGTTCGTCGTCCGTGACCAGCAGCGCGGTGACCTGATGCTGCTGCATCAGGTTCACCGCGTCGGCGGCCAGCGCACGCGGCGCGATCACGCGCGGATCGCGAGTCATCACCGCTTCGATGGGCGTGGCGCGCAGATCGAGGTTGCGATCCAGCGTGCGGCGCAGATCGCCGTCGGTGAACACGCCCAGCAGTTTGTCGTTGGCGTCTACCACGGCTGTCAAACCCAATCCCTTCAGGCTCATTTCGATCAATCCCTGCGCCAGCGGCACATTCGGCCCAACGCGCGGCAGTTGACTGCTCCGCCGCATCACATCTTCCACATGCAATAGTAGCTTGCGGCCCAGCGCGCCGCCCGGATGCGAGAGCGCGAAGTCCTGCTCGGTGAAGCCGCGCGCTTCCAGCAGCGCGGTGGCGAGCGCATCGCCCATTGCCAGCGTCGCCGTGGTGCTGGCAGTGGGGGCCAGATTCAGCGGGCAGGCTTCCTGTTCGACGCTGACATCAAGATTCACGTCCGCCTCGCGTGCCAGCGTGGAGGCCGGCCGCCCGGTCAGCGCGATCAGCGGCGTGCCGAGCCGCCGCAGATGCGGCAGCAGCGACAGCAATTCGGCGGTTTCCCCCGAGTTGGAAATGGCGATCACCACATCGCCGCGCGCCACCATCCCCAGATCGCCGTGACTGGCCTCCGCCGCATGCAGAAAGAAGGAGGGCGTGCCAGTGCTCGCCAGCGTCGCGGCAATCTTGTTGCCGATGTGTCCGGACTTGCCCAGCCCGGTGACGACCACCCGCCCGGTGGTCGCCAGACACAGGCGGCAGGCCCGGACGAAGCGCTCGTCGATGCGGATTTGCAGGTCCGCGACGGCGCGCGCTTCGACGGCCAGCGTCCGTCGGCCGGAGGCAATCAGGGCGGCGGGGGTGACGGCTGCGGGGTTCATGTTCTGCCGTCGATGATAGCTTAAACTCGCAGGGGTGCTTTTTCGCAGGCGGTGGTCCGCCGGTGGCAATGACGATGATGACGGCTGAACAGGTTGCAACGCTGATCCGCGACGGACTCCCCGGCGCCACGGTGCAGGTGCGCTCGCAAGACAATGTGCACTTCGAGGCGCTGGTGGTCAGCCCCGAGTTTGCGGGGCGGCGTCCGCTGCAGCGCCACCAGCGGGTCTACCAGACGCTGGGCGCGCTGATGGGCAGCGACGAGATTCACGCGCTGGCGCTGACCACGCTCACCCCCGACGAACTGGCCGCGCAGCAGGGGCGCGGCTGAAGTGGACAAGCTTCAGATCGTTGGCGGCCGCGCATTGGAAGGGCAGGTGCGCATTTCCGGCGCGAAGAACGCCGCGCTGCCCATTCTGGCCGCCACGCTGCTGGCCGACAGCCCCGTGACCGTGGGCAATGTGCCGCACCTGCAAGACGTGACCACGATGATCGAACTGCTGGGCCGCATGGGTGTGTCGGTGACCATCGACGAAAAGCTGCGCATCGAAGTCGATGCGACGGTGGCGAATGATTACGTGGCCCCCTACGAGCTGGTGCGCACGATGCGTGCGTCGATTCTCGTGCTGGGTCCGTTGCTGGCGCGCTTTGGCAAGGCCGATGTTTCGTTGCCCGGCGGCTGCGCCATCGGCGCGCGTCCGGTGAACATCCATGTGGCCGGCTTGCAGGCGATGGGCGCGCAGATTCACATTGAAAACGGCTACATCAAGGCGCGCGCCGACAAACTGCGCGGCGCGCATCTGGTGCTCGACACCGTTACGGTTACCGGCACCGAAAATCTGATGATGGCCGCCGCGCTGGCCGAAGGCCGCACGGTGCTGGAAAACGCCGCGCGTGAACCTGAGGTGGTCGATCTGGCGAATTTCCTGATTGCGATGGGGGCAAAGATTCGCGGTGCAGGCACCGATCGCATCGAAATCGACGGCGTGCCAACGCTGCACGGCGCGCATTACGACGTGCAGCCCGATCGCATAGAAACCGGCACTTTTCTCGTTGCCGGCGCGATCACCGGCGGCCATGTGCGCACCACGCGCACGATTCCCGGTCACTTGGACGCGGTGCTGCAAAAGCTGCGCGAAGCCGGCGCGCACATCGCCACCGGCGAGGATTGGATCGAGCTTGATATGCGCGGCCGACGCGCGAAGTCCGTGGACGTGCGCACCGCGCCGTATCCGGCCTTTCCCACCGACATGCAGGCGCAGTTCGCTGCACTCGACTGCATCGCCGATGGCGTGGGCACGATCATCGAGACGGTTTTTGAAAACCGTTTCATGCACCTGCTGGAAATGCGCCGCATGGGCGCGGAGATTCGGCTTGAAGGTAACACCGCCATCATTCGCGGCGTGCCGAAGCTGACCGCCGCCCCGGTGATGGCCACGGACCTGCGCGCGTCGGCCAGTCTGGTGCTGGCGGGGTTGGTGGCCGAAGGCACGACGCAGATCGACCGCATCTATCACATAGATCGCGGCTACGAGACGATTGAAGAGAAGCTGGCGCAGTTGGGGGCGCAGATTCGGCGCGTGCCGAATTGAGTTACGCCCACAGCCCGCTCAATTCCAGCGCCACTGCGTCGAACGGCGGCACGCGCACTTGCTCCTGATCGGCGTGCGCTCCGAGCACCGCCCAGCGCCCTTGCTGGTTTTCATACGCTTCCAGCGTTCGCAGGTCTGGGTCGATCAGCCATAGATGTTGCACGCCGGCTGCGGCGTAGATCGGCATCTTGCGTGTGCGATCCAGCCTTGCGGTGCTGGGGGAGAGAATCTCGCAAATCCAGTCTGGTGCCAGTTCGAACCAGGCAACATCTGGATAAACGGGCATCCGCTCGCGTCGCCAGCCTGCGAGGTCGGGTACGAGTATGTTTTCGCCAAGGTGAAGTTCTGGTTCGGTGAGTATCCACCAGCCGCCTGGGCCACCGTCGCCCTTGTCGAAACGAGGAAATAGCTCGCCGCCGAGCGCGGAATTGGATCGCGCATGTTTCGACGCGGGTCGAGGCTGGCTATACAGCGTGCCCTCGATGATCTCACCGACCCTGTTTTCAGGCAGGGCGATCAGATCATCGTAGGTCGTCGAGCGGGGCTTTAGCACGGCGGACATGACGGCATCCTATCACCGCCACCGAATCCGGCCCAAAATCACGGTTTGTGACGCAGGTCACCCAAACGAACGATACAAATCTGAAATCTGGGCTATAGTTGCGGCGCGTCATCTCTTGTGGGATGCGCCAGTTGAAGGAAGCAACAGTCCAAGGGATTTGCCCCAAGTCAGGGAACGACATGGCAAGGGTTTCAACATTCACCGCCGCTCAGTGCAGCCTGCGAAACGGCTTGACAGCGCATGGCAGCGGATCAAACTCGACTCGACTCGACTCGACTCGACTCGACTCGACTCGACTCGACTCGACTCGACTCGACTCGACTCGACTCGACTCGACTCGACTCGCTTGGCGTAGCTGCGCCCGTGATCTAGCAATCGGCCCGACCGGGCCGGATTTGGCGGCGTCTGCTGCCCAGCTTCCTGACTCCAAGAGAGCCCAATGGCTGGCCATGTAGACAGCGCTCTGCCAGCGGGCGAATACGTGACTTATCGAGCCACTGTCAGCGTCTGGTCGCTGGTCCCGTACCTGTTTCTTGGCTTCCTTCTGGTCTTTCATGGATTGGGCGTTCTGTTTTTCGCCATCGCTGCAATCAAATACTTTTCAACCGAACTTGCCATCACGAACAGGCGCGTCATTGCGAAATTTGGCCTCATCAGCCGCAAGACCACCGAAATCAACCTGAAGAAAATTCAGAACATTCAGATTGAGCAAAGCGTTCTTGGCAGGATGTTCAATTTCGGCGCCATTGTCGTTTCTGGCGCAGAAAACCCGCGCGCCAAAATTCCCGGCATCTCTTTTCCCTTGCAGTTCCGCGATGAACTTGTCGAGACGCAGGCCAGTGTCGAGCCGGTTTGCGTCGCGACGTAGAGGAAAGCTGCTGACTGTTCTGAGAATCTCAAACTGACTTTGCATTGACCAAGGAGCATCAACATGGACGATGATCACGACACCCTGACCGCAAGCCGGGGTCTTCCCTCAACGCCAAGCAAACGGAACATCAAGGCCGCGGCCATGAAGAAGCGTTTGCTCAGCGCGTCGCTGATCGGCGCGCTGCTGTTGCAGGCCGCGTGCGGTGGTGGTGGCGGTGGCGACAATGGTAACGGTGGCGGTAGTGGTGGCGGCGGTGGTGGCAGCGGTGATGGCGGTGGCGGCGGACAACCGCCGATCAGCGGCACCGTATCCGGCAGAGCTGGCAAGGGGTTGTTGCTCAATGCTTCAGTGGCGTTCCATGCCGTGAACAATGGCGTTGTGGCAACTACGCCGCTTGCCACGGTGCGGACCAACTCCACCACGGGCGCGTTTTCATCGACGGTCACCAGCCCCGGCGCGGTGGTGGCGACTTTGACGGTGGATGGTTCGACGCAGGTGCTCGATGAATTATCCGGCGCGCGTATCGCTGCGCCCACGGGGCTGGTGCGGCATGCGGTGTTCCCGAGCGTGCGGAACCTGCCGCCGCTTGCCATTACGCCGCTGACGGAAATGGCCTACACGCTGGCGCAGTCGCGCACGGGCGGATTGAGCGTTGCGAACATCGACGCGGCCAATAGCGCGATCAGCACGGCGTTTCTCAATGGCGCTCCGGTGTTGCAGACGTTGCCTATCGATATCGCGAGCTACGTCAGTTCCACACCGGGGGAACAGGCGCAGGCGAAATTGCTGACGGCGCTGTCGGTTGCTGCGGATCAAAATATCGCCACTGGCGCAGATGGAGCGGCCTGCACGAGCAGCTATCCCGCGAATGTTCCCTGCGCGGTTGGCGGTTTGAGTCGGCTGATTTCGGTGAGCGCGAATGGCGACACGACGTTCAACAGTGAAGCCGCGTATCTGAGCGCCGCTTACACGCTGATCAACTCCGGCGCGGTGACGGTGGCTGGCGGCAAGACTCCGGCCGAGCTTGGCATGAACGTGACCACGGTTGCCGAGAATGCGCTGGTCAACAACATTCAGCAGCAGAATCCGTTGCCGGGATATGACGCCAGCGCTGATCCGTTGCAGAACACCAAGGACTTGGTTGCGAATATTCGCACCAACATTCTTGGTGGGCAGGATTCGCTTGATGCGCT
>JAITMN010000166.1 GCA_031277355.1 Nevskiaceae bacterium
CTGCTCACCGCCGCCGAAGGTGTGAACGGCGCGTTCAACGCGCTGACCACGAACCTTGTGTTCATCGATCCGCAACTGATCTACGACCCGAACAATGTGGCGCTGCAATTCGTTCGCAATGACGAAGACTTTGAAGACATCGGCGACACGGAAAACGAACAAGAGGCCGGTGGCGGCACGGACTCGCTCGATGAAGGCCATCCGATCTGGGATGAAGTGGTGTGGCTCGATGAAGATCAGGCCCGCGACGCCTTCGATCAATTGAGCGGCGAGATTCACGCCTCGATTCGCGGCTCATTGATCGAAAGCAGCGGCACGGCGCGTCAGATGGCAATGAGCCGTCTGTGGGAGGCCACTTGCGGTGTATCAAACCAAAACGCCGGCAACAACCGCAACGCCAACCTGCACTGCGGCGACGACGACCGCAGCGCGCTGTGGATACGCGGCATCGGCTCCTGGGCCAGCGCCAACACCAACGGCAACGCCGCGAAGTTCGCCCGCTCCACCGGCGGCTTCTTCTTCGGCGGCGATGGCGCGCTCACGAGCAGCACCCGCCTTGGCCTGTTCTCCGGCTTCAATCACAGCACCTTCGATGTGAAGGCCCGCAACTCCAACGGCGACAGCAAGGACTATCATCTGGGCGCGTACATCGGCAGTCAGCAAACCGCGCTCGCCGTTCGCGTTGCGGCGTCGTACACCTTCCACCAGATCAACACCCGCCGCGCAGTGGCCTTCGGAAACTTCTCGGATCATCTCTCGGCGCAATACAACGCCGGCACCGCGCAAGTATCCGGCGAATTGGGTCACAGCTTCGTCGGCGCAAGAGGCAGCATCGAGCCCTTCGTCAACGCCGCCTATGTGAACCTGCGCACGCAGTCCTTCACCGAACGTGGCGGCCCAGCGGCGCTGCGGGTGCAAGGCAACAACACCGATGGCCTGTTCTCCACGCTGGGTCTGCACTGGGCGAGCGCCGTGGATGCCGGCAACACCCGCATAACCGCCACCGGCACGCTGGGCTGGCGTCACGCCTTCAGCGATACCGTGCCCACGGCGAGCATGTCGATCGAAGGCGGCGATGCCTTTCGCATCGCGGGTGCCCCCCTTGCGCGCAACGCGGCTCTGGCAGACCTTGGCCTGAACTTCACCACCGGCCCCAACTCCACGCTGGGCATCGCCTACAACGGCGTGTTCGGCTCAGACTTCACCGACAACGGCGCGCGGCTCACCTTCCGGCTGCGGTTTTGATGTTGTCCGCTGAACCAAATTGTCAGCTCTGCGCCCCAAGTCTTGCGGCCTCTGCCGCGACATGACCCGCCAGCGCGGATACGAAAGTCTTCAGGCTGCTCATCGGCGATAGTTCAGAAAAATCGCCGGTGCTCACGGCCCCACGCTTGGCCGTGATGACGGTCGCTGTGGTGTAAAGCCGCTCTTGCACCAGCCGCTGACAGAGCACGTCATATCGCGTGAGGTAGGAGGCTCCCTTGAACTCGTCGAATACAGGAAAATGCGGCGATGAGTCACGAACAGGGCTGCGGGACTCCGGGGCATCCTCGACCATCATCAACCACCCAACAAAAGGACGGGGCTGCTTGCCAAAGGCTTCGTCACGGAACGCTGTCCAGAAATCATGGGCTGTACCGATGGCTTCCTCTGTTCTGTTGTTGAAGTTGTTGCCGAACGATGGCCCAACCTGGCTTTTCAGTTCGATGGCGGCAATCAACTGGCCTTTGTGGATCACCAAAAGATCCCACAGCTTCGTCGGACGGAAGTAGCCCGGCAAGGTCAGCATCGCCCTGTTCCGGTATATCTGGGCATGAGCCAACCCATTGGCCTTGATGATGTCGATCACCAATGCCAGAAAACCGTCCATGTTCTTGCCAGCGGTCACGCCTGCCCGTTCACCCTGATCGGTATTGCCCGACTCGAGCTGCCTTCGCCTTGCTGCTTCGCGGTTCCCCCAGAACGCCTTCACGGCTTCGCGGACCTTCTGTTCGTAATCGACCAGATCAAGCGCCATTTATTTTCCGTTGCCTCCCAGGGCGGGTTGCTCTTCGTGGCTCACGCCGTAGAGCTTGAACGCAGCGCGGTTGCAGGCTGGCACGTCTCGCTTGATGGCAGCCTCGGCCAACTCGCGGCGTAACGGCTCAGGCACATCCGCCCAGCGCGGAATACGAATCCGTCGCAGATACTGAGCCTGGAAACGCAGGAATCCACCTCGCATTTTCGTTGAATAATTCCCCACGAACAGACGAGCGACAGCCGATAGCAGCACAGCTTGCAAAGCCCGTAAATCCCAGTCGTCTGACGTGATGTAATAGAGATTGTGGTGGGGATACAACCTGCCACCTTCAAAAACAATATGCGCCTCTCCCTTGATATCCGGTATCAGCAGCTTGGGCCTCGCGGCCAGCGCCGGGGTGATGCGGTCGATCGTGCGATACCAGTTGGCTGGGGTCTTCTGCGCACAGTAACGTCCAGCGATCACATCTCGGCGAGACTCAACGTAACGTCGCAGGCGCGGATAGTGGTCGAGATCAACCAGGCCATCCGAGTCGGAAAATGGGTTGATCACACCTTGACCTCGCCACTCTACTTCGCCGGATGTTATGTCTTTGGTGGTCACCAGCGGCAGCTTCCGATCGGGCTCGACATCAAGCGTCATGAAGTCGCCGATGAACGCCTTGTCCGCTCCAGTTGCAACACCAATTCCAACCTTGCATCCCACTGCTTCCAACAGCGGGAAGCAGCCTTCCAGGCGACGAATGAGCGCCATCTGGGCGGATGATTCCAGCAACCACGGTTCCGCGCCATTCGTCACGCCGTTGAGTTCACGCACCGGGTCAGATTCTTTCGGAGATGTTGGCGCACGAAGCAAGTCTGCCAGTCTGGTCAGCGTTACCCGATCAATGGCCGGACGATGAGCTATGCGTGTCGCGCCGGCTGCTTCGCGACTGATGATGGTAATCGCCGGGTAGGCAATCACGTCCGAGTGGAAGGCGGGAGTGTCCACCATATCGACATAGATTTTCAGATGAAAGCGCTCGGCAACAAGGCTCCGCAGCGGCCAACCGTAGCGGTTCTTCATCCAGCGATCAGCACAAATGAAACCCAGAGCGCCACCGCGCGACAAAACCAACAGTGACCGCTCGATGAAGGCAATATAGATGTCTGCCCGGTCATACATTGTCTGGTAGCGTCTGCGGTACTCAGCCAATAGCGGAGCCGATATGAGTTCCTGCCTGATATAGGGAGGGTTGCCAACCACGAAATCGAATTCATTGTCCAGGGAGGTCAGCAGGAAATCCCCTTGTGACAGCCAACGGTCGGCCAACGCCGCCGCAGTATTCACAGTCATTCCCTCGCGCTTGAGAAGCGCGATGACATTGGCGCTGGTGCTGCGGAATGTATCGCGGTGCAGTTCTACCGCCCGGATCGCATCACCCAGATCGTCGAGCGGGGAGCCGTTTGGCCTCGCGGCTCGCCATGCGCACAACAAGCGTTCGATAATCGGAAGCAGGAAATCCCCGCCACCAAAGGACGGCTCCAAAATCCGCTTTTTGTGCAGCGGTTGATCCTTTGTATAGCCGGTCAGGTCGAGGATGAAATCAACCACTTCTCGCCGTGTGAAAATCGCCCCACGGGCGTCAGCCTCGGCGTTCAAGGCCAACTGCTCCATCGCAGCCTGCACGTTCGGAGAGCTATGGGATGGGCCGATCAACCCCAAAGTCATTTGCGCTGATCGCAAGAGATGGCCTCTTTGGTACAGATACGCCTTAAATCTCCACCCGCCCCGTGCTATCCCCAAAGTGCTCCTCCTGGCAACCCAGCTTGTCGAGCAGCGCCAGCAGCAGGTTCGACATCGGCGTCTTCGCCGCTTGCACCAGATGGCGATTGGCCGACAGCGTACCGCCCGCATGACCGGCCAGCACCAGGGGCAGCGGATCGTGGTTGTGCGAATTGCCATCGCTCATGCCGCTGCCATAGAGCACCAGCGAGTGATCCAGCAGCGTGCCATCACCATCGGGCACGGCGGCGAGCTTGCCGAGAAAGTAGGCCAGCAGACCAACGTGATAACGATTCAGCACGGCAAAGCGGGCTTTGTTGTCTTCGTTGTTGGAATGATGCGAGAGGATATGGAACGAATCGCGCACACCGCTCTTGGGATAAACGGCATTGCTCAGTTCCTTGGCCATCAGGAAGGTGCTGATGCGCGTGATTTCCGCTTGCCAGGCCAGCGCCATCAGGTCGTACATCAGCTTGATGTGCTGTTCCAGATCATCGGGAATGCCATTGGGCCGCGCCGGAATCGCCACGTTGCCTTCGCTTCTTTCGCCGGCCTGCGTGATGCGCCGTTCGATCTCGCGCACGTCGGTGGCGAAGCGGTCGAGGCGGGCGCGATCGGCAGCCGGAAGCGTGCGATTCAGCCCCTTCAATTGCTCGGCAACGGAATCGAGCAAACTCAGCGACTGCGCGCGCCGGGCCGCCCGCTGCGCAGCGTCTGCACCATCGCCGAAGAGTTGCTCGAACAGCACCTGCGGATTGTTCTGCATCGGCAGCGGCGAGATGTCGCTCTGCCAGGAAACCGTGTTGCGATACGCGCAGCTCAGGCCCTCACCGCAACTCATGCTGGAATCTTCGGTCATCAGTTCCAGCGAGGGCAGCGGTGTGTCTTGTCCCAGCGTCTTCACCGCCACCTGATCCACCGTGACGCCCAGCCGGGGCTGCGCGCCGGATGCGGCTTTCGCGCCGCTAAGGAACGTTGCCGACGAACGATTGTGATTGCCGGTGGCTCCACCGGGACCATACGCCTGCGCATGCGCGAGGTTCGAGATCACATTGATGTGATTGCGGAAAGGCTCCAGCGGTTGCAGGATTTCGCTGAAGGTGAAATCGCTGCCCTCGTCCTTCGGCGTCCAGCGCGCCATCGTCGCGCCATGCGGAAAATAGATCGCGCCGAAGCGTGATCGCACCGCCGGCGCAGCCGACATCGCAGGGGCCATCGAATCAAGCAACGGCAACGCCAGCGCAGCGCCAACGCCACGCAACAGCGTGCGACGCGACAAAGCCTTTCGGGTGATGAAGTAAGCCATGGTCTATTGCCTCTCCGGTTCGCGCTGACCAAATGCCGGGCTGTGCACCACGGCCTGAATCAGCGAAGCGAAACGATGATCCTGATCTGCGGTGCTTCTGACAATCGCCCGCACCGTGGGCATGTCGCGATGATCCAGTGCGCGGCCCAGCGCGTAGGTCATCAGCTTCTCGGTGAGATTCGTGATGAACATGTCCTGATGCGTCATCAGCGCATCGACCAGATCGCGCGGACCATTGACCATCGTGCCATCGGCCATCGTGCCGCGCGCATCCACCGCCGAATCGCCATCGCGCTCGCGCCACGCGCCAATAGCGTCGAAGTTCTCCAATGCGAAGCCCGCCGGATCGATCACGCTATGGCAACTGTTGCACGACGGGTTCTTGCGATGCACTTCCAACCGCTCGCGCACCGAAGTGGTGATCACCGTGCTGCCATCACCGTCGATGTTGGTTTCCACACCCGGCGGCGGCGCGGGCGGCGGCGCACCCAGAATGTTGTCGAGAATCCACGAGCCGCGAATCACCGGCGAGGTGCGCGTGGCCGTGGAGGTTATCGTGAGGATGCTGCCGTGGCCCAGCAATCCGCGACGCTTGGAATCCGCAGGCAGTGAAACCTTGCGAAAACGCGAGCCGCGCACACCGCTCACGCCATAGTGCCGCGCAAGCCGCTCATTCAGGAAGGTGTAATCGGCAGTGAGCAATTCGGTGACCGGGCGATCCTGCGCCAGCACCCAGCGCACGAGCGAGCGCGTTTCCTCGATGAAGGCTTCGCGCAGGTTCTCGTCGAAGCCAGCCACTTCGGGCGTAACCGTAGCCAACTCACGCAGGAACAGCCACTGACCGGCAAAGTTATCGACCAGCGCCTCGGCGCGCGGATCGGCCAGCATGCGCCGCACCTGCTCCGTCAGCACTTCGGGTTGATGCAGACGATTCGCCACCGCCAGATCGATCAGCGGTTGATCCGGAATACTGCTCCACAGAAAGAACGACAGCCGCGAAGCCAGTTCCAGATCGCTGATCGCATAAGGCTGGTTGGCATGAGGGTCGGCAGGCTCGGCCTCGAAACGGAACAGGAAACGCGGATCGACCAGAATGCGCGACAACGCCTGCTGAATGCCGCTCTCGAAGCCACCCTCGGCAAGACCACGCTGATAGAACTGCATGATCGCTTCAAGATCGGC
>JAITMN010000230.1 GCA_031277355.1 Nevskiaceae bacterium
TTTCGCCGCGTGTGCTGCAAGGTCAGGTTGCCGCCACACCCAGCACCGGCGCGCTGGCTGCGGCATTGCCCAACAGCGGAACGCTGGCCGAGCGGCTCGACGTGATCGAAGCGATGGTGCTGCGCGAAACGCTGCTGCGCCATCGCTGGAACAAGACCCGCGCGGCTGGCGAACTGGGTCTGTCGCGCGTGGGCCTGCGCGCGAAAATGCAGCGCTTCGGACTGGAAAGCAAATGAACGCGCCATCGGCCAATGGATCGGCCGCAGCGCGCAAAGGCTACTCGGTGCTGTGGCTGCAAAACGGCGGCTGCGGCGGTTGCAGCATGTCGCTGCTGTGCGCCGACACCACGGATTTTCAGGGTCATCTGCGCGAAGCGGGCATCGACCTGCTGTGGCATCCGTCGCTGTCGCTGGCCAGCGGCGAAGAAGTGCTGGCCCTGCTCTACAGCCTGCTCGATGGTTCAACGCGGCTCGACGCGCTGTGCGTGGAAGGCTCGCTGATGCGCGGCCCCAATGGCAGCGGCCGCTTTCACATGCTCTCCGGCACCGGGCAGCCGATGATTCATTGGGTGCGCGAACTGGCCGCGCGTGCGCGTCATGTGATCGCGGTGGGCAGTTGCGCAGCTTGGGGCGGCGTCACCGCCGGCGGCGACAATCCCACCGACGCCTGCGGCTTGCAGTATGAGGATGATCGTCCGGGCGGCCTGCTCGGCACGGAGTTTCGAAGCCTGGGCGGCTTGCCGGTGATCAACGTTGCCGGATGCCCCACGCATCCGAGCTGGGTGATCGACACGCTGATGGCGCTGGCCGCCGATGCGTTTTCCGCCAGCGATCTTGACCCGCTGAACCGTCCGCGTTTCTATGCGGATCAACTCGTGCATCACGGTTGTCCGCGCAATGAGTATTACGAATTCAAGGCCAGTGCGGAGAAGCCCTCCGATCTGGGCTGCATGATGGAGCACATGGGCTGCAAGGGCACGCAGGTCCACGCCGACTGCAACATCCGCCCGTGGAATGGCGAAGGCAGTTGCACGCGCGGCGGCTATGGCTGCATCGCCTGCACCGAGCCGGGCTTTCAGGAACCGGGACATCCGTTTCATCTCACACCCAAGCTTGCCGGCATCCCGATAGGGCTGCCCACCGACATGCCCAAGGCATGGTTCGTCGCGCTGGCCTCGCTATCCAAGAGCGCCACGCCCAAGCGCGTGAAGGAAAACGCCATCGCCGATCATCTGGTCGTGAAACCGGCGGTGCGCAAAACACGGTTGCGGTGAGCCAGAAGATGAGCACGCGACTGCTCGTGGGTCCATTCAATCGCGTCGAAGGCGATCTGGAAGTCACGCTCGACATCGCTGACGGTCGCGTCGAGCGCGCGCAGGTCAACGCCACGCTGTACCGGGGATTCGAGCAGATTCTGCAAGGCAAATCGCCGCACGATGCGCTGATCTATGTGCCGCGCATCTGCGGCATCTGTTCGGTGTCGCAATCCGTTGCGGCTGCGTATGCACTGGCCGATCTGGGCAAGATCGCAAGACCGCCCAACGGCCAGCACGCCACCAATCTGATTCTGGCAACGGAAAGCCTTGCCAATCATTTCACGCATTTTTATCTGTTCTTCATGCCGGATTTCACGCGGCCGGTTTATGTCGACCAGCGCTGGCACGCTGAGGCGCTGCGCCGCTTCGCGCCGGATCACGGTGAACAGATTCGCGCGGCCACGGCGGCGCGTCAGCGCTGGCTCACGCTGATGGGCACGCTGGGCGGCAAGTGGCCGCACACGCATGCGATTGAACCCGGCGGTTCCTCGCGCACGATTGATGCGGCCGAGCGCGTGCGATTGCTGGCGAAGGTGCGCGAGTTTCGCGCCTTCCTCGAACGTGAATGGTTGGGTGCGCCGCTGGAAGCGTTCACCGGCCTTGAAAACGAAGCGGCGCTCTGGGATTGGCATGCGCGCGATCCGCTGCACGGTGACGTGCGTTTCTTCCTCACGATGGTGCAGGATTTATCGCTGCAATCACTGGGATCAGGCCCGGGCCACTACCTGAGTTATGGCTCGTATCCCCAGGCTGGCGGCGGTGGTCATGCGCTGGCGCGTGGAATCTGGCATGCGCAACAACAGATGTTGCTGCCGGTGAACAGCAACGTCATCACCGAAGACGCCACGCATGCGTGGCTCGCCGCTGCACCTGCGCCGTTGCATCCGCTCAATGGCATCACGCGGCCCGAGCCAGACAAGGCGCAGGGCTATACCTGGAGCAAAGCACCGCGCATGGCCGGCGAGGTGGTGGAAACCGGCGCCATCGCGCGACTGCTCGCCACGGGTCATCCACTGATCCGCGACGTGGTGGCGCGTCACGGCGGCACGGTGTTCACGCGCGTGCTGGCGCGTGCGCTGGAACTGGCGCTGGTGCTGCCGATGATGGAAGACTGGCTGCGCCAGATTCATCCCACCGAACCCTTCTGTGTTGCAACCCGTCTGCCCGACAGCGGTCACGGCGTGGGTTTGTCCGAAGCGGCGCGCGGTTCACTGGGCCATTGGCTGGTGGTGCACAAAGGCCGCATCGCCAACTATCAGGTCATCGCGCCCACCACCTGGAACTTCTCGCCGCGCGACGCCGCCGGCACGCCCGGCGCGCTGGAACAGGCGCTGCAAAACGCGCCGGTGCGCGAGGGTGAGCAGACGCCGGTATCGGTGCAGCACATCGTGCGCTCGTTCGATCCCTGCATGGTGTGCACGGTGCACTGATGGACACCCCCGTCAGACCCGCCGGCAACACGGCCTCGTCGAAGCTGCTGCCCTCCGAAAATCTGGATGGCATCGACGAATCCACGTGGCTCGATGTCATTCACAAGATGGACGAGGTCTATACCCGTCTGATCGACGATGAAATCGAGCTGGAAAAAAAGAACGGCGAACTGGAACAGTCGCAGCAGTTCATCGTCAGCGTGCTCACGTCGATGTCGGATGTGCTGTTCGTCTGCGATGAAGCCGGTCACATCGAACAGACCAACGCCGCGCTGTGCGACCTCGTGGGACGCGACAATTCGCAGCTCAACGGAACGCCATTGGCCGCGCTGCTGGCCGACGAAGACAGCGCCACGCAAGCCCGCGCCGCGATGGAGCGCGCCGAAACCTCCGGCGCCGACCAGAGTTTCGAGTTGAACCTGCTCGACGCGCAGGGTCAGAGCGTGCCGGTGGACGCCAGTTGCACGCCGCGCATCGGCGCCAACGGACGCCGCGTGGGCACGGTGTGGGTGGGGCGGCCGATGGCGGAAATCAAACGCGCCTACAACGAGATGCGCGCTGCGCACGAGGCGCTCAAACGCACGCAGCAGCAATTGCTGCACTCGGAGAAGATGGCCTCGCTGGGTCAATTGGTGGCCGGCGTGGCGCATGAACTGAACAACCCGATCAGCTTCGTGCTGGGCAATGCGCACGCGCTGCGCAAGTATTGTGATCGGCTGCAAACCTACCTGAACGCGGTGCATGCGCGTCAACCCGAAACGGTGCTGCAACCGATGCGGCAGAAACTGCGCATTGAATATCTGCTGTCCGACCTGCCCTCGCTGATCGAAGGCACGCTGGAAGGCGCGCAGCGCACCGCCGACATCGTGCAAGGTTTGAAGCGTTTCTCGGCGATGGACCCGGAGGAGCGTTTGCCGGTCGATCTGGTGGACGTGATCGACCGGGCGATTCACTGGGTCTTCAGAGGCCGCGTCAGCACGATAGAAGTGCAATGGCATCCGCCGCCGCCCTGCATCGTGATGGGCAGCGATGGTCAGTTGCAGCAGATCATGATGAACCTGCTGCAAAACGCGCTGGATGCATTGGCCGACACGCCCGATCCGGTGCTCGGCATCGACCTTGCGATCGAAGGCGGGAGCGTCTTCGTTACGGTGCGGGACAATGGTCCAGGCATGCCGGAGGA
>JAITMN010000300.1 GCA_031277355.1 Nevskiaceae bacterium
CTCAAAGATCAACGAACGGAGCGAGCCGTGCTCGCCGTGGCGGGGTCGAATTTCTTTGGATATGCGCCATCGCCCGGATCGACGATGAACGCCATGCGCGGCCCATGCACAACCTCAACGATGTTGGAGTACGACGACACCAGCACGCCGGTCTGCGGGTCGATGTCGATCATGCGCAGGAAAGCACCGGGACGCGGCAGCGGCAGCACGCCGAAGCTTCGCGTGCGCGGATCGAAGCGGTAGATCACATTGCCGTTGGACGTGGCCACCCACACCACCTTGCGCACCGGGTCCCAGGTCACCGAATACGGCGCGCTGGCGATGTCGGGCAGATCGTGAATCGCAATCATCTTGCGCGTCTTCACGTCGAACTCGGCAATCTGGCCGGTGCCGTACAGCGCCAGATACATCACGTCTTCATCGCTGATCGTGATGCGGCGCGGGCCGGCGTTGGCGCTGGGCAGCACGAACGGGCCGATGA
The DNA here is from genome assembly GCA_031277355.1 of Nevskiaceae bacterium. GTDB lineage: Bacteria > Pseudomonadota > Gammaproteobacteria > Steroidobacterales > Steroidobacteraceae > ZC4RG30. Next base: position 482 of record JAITMN010000300.1, read on the forward strand.
ATTTTTGCGTATCGACATTGAAGCCGCCGAACACACCATTACCCAACTGGCTGTACCAGACTTCCTTGCGATCGCGCGTCATCACCAAGCCATACAGCGACGACGTGCCATACAGCGCCACATCCTTGGCGCGCTCCGGCGCGTTCGGCGCGGGCCAGATGCGGCTCTTGCCATTGCCCGGATCGAAATAACCCACTGCGGTGTTGCCAATATCCGAGAACCAGATGCGCCCCCGACGATCCGTGAGCAATTCATGCTGATAACCGAAGCTCAGATCGTGGATGCCCACGCCCTTGCCCTCCGGCGTTTTCAGCGTCCAGGTTTTCCATTCGCCGGTGGCTGGGTTGAGTCGCGCCACGGTGTCATTGAACAGCGGCGTGATCCACAACTGGTCTTTGTTGTCACGATGCAGCGAATGAGGGCCGATCAGAAAATCGGTAGGCACCCGGTAGTCCTGCTGCCTGCCGCTGGCCACATCGATGGACACGATGCGATTGTCGCCCACGTCGGCGGCCCACAGACGCGCCGGATCGCCCATCATCACCGCCTCGCGGATATTGTTCGGCTCGGGCACCGCGTATTCCCAGATGGCGGTGTCGGCAGTGGCGACGACGGGCGCGCCATAGCTGTAGTTTTCAAGCTGATCCAGACGGCCGGGGAAGGCATTGGTCAGCGCGTCCACCACGGCGCCGCCGTTCTTCACCGAGTACACCGCATCGGGGCTCATCACTTCATCGGGCGAACGCTGGCCGCGTCCGAATTCCCAGGCCGACAGAAAGTTCATGTACTTGACGATGGCGTCCCAACTCTGCGAGCGCGCCGCATGCGCATCGGCGGCGTGCAGATCGTCGATCAGCCCGGCATAGGTTCTGACTTCCATCGACGGCACCTGATGACAGTCGATGCAGTTCATGATGAACGCCGCCTGCTGCTCGCGATTACCAAGACGGCTGATCCACGCCGAAGCCGGCGCGGAGTCGGCCTGATTGGCCGTTTTCTGCAACACGAATGTGAAGCGCGCGGTGTTGTTGCCGGCGGTGAAGAGCCGATCCACCTGCTTCAAACCCAGGCCACTGGCGTTGATGCTCGCGCCGGCCGTTATCGCTTCGGCATAGTCGCCGGGCAAACGAAAATGACCATCGGCGGCGCTGAACACCGTGACCGCCGTGGCCCCCATCGCGCCCTGCGCGCGCTGATACACCACCGACACACCCGGCAACGGCTGGCCGTTCTGATCCACGACGTGACCTTCTATCGCGGTCGCGCCGGCGGGAACTGCGCCCAATAGCGCGATGCCGAGAAATACGAAGCTGTGCGGGAACTTCATGGCTGCCTTTGCTCGATGACGGCTGCGTTTGCGCCTGTGGGCGCAAAGACTACCCACCCACAGCCCTGTTCGGCAACTGCGCCGCTAACCGAACCGGCCCGTGATGTAGGCTTCGGTGAGCCGGTGGCGCGGATTGGTGAAAATCCGGTCGGTCAGCCCCACCTCGATCAGTTCCCCGAGATGAAAATACGCGGTGCGCTGCGATACCCGCGCCGCCTGCTGCATCGAGTGCGTGACGACGCAGATCGCGTAGCTGGCGCGCAGCTCGTCGATCAGGTCTTCGATACGCGCAGTGGCAATGGGGTCGAGCGCCGAGCAGGGTTCGTCCATCAGGATCACTTCGGGGTTCACCGCAATCGCGCGGGCGATGCACAGACGCTGCTGCTGTCCGCCGGACAAGCTCGTGCCCGGATGCCCCAGACGATCCTTCACCTCATCCCACAGACCGGCGCGCTGCAAACTCACCTGCACGATTTCATCCAGCGCCGCGCGGTCGGCCGCAAGACCGTGGATGCGCGGACCATAGGCCACGTTCTCATAGATGGTCTTCGGGAAGGGATTGGGCTTCTGGAACACCATGCCGACGCGGGCGCGCAACTGCACCACGTCCTGACGTTTGTCGTAAATATCCTGACCATCCATTTCGATCAGGCCGGTGACGCGCGCAGCGGGAATCGTGTCATTCATCCGGTTCAGGCAGCGCAGAAAAGTAGACTTGCCGCAACCGGAAGGGCCGATCATCGCCAGCACTTCATTGCGGGCGATGTCGATGCTCACATCATGAATCGCGCGCTTCTGGTCGTAGAACACATTCACTTCGCGTGCGCGGAACACCGGATTGGGTGCGGTGACGTCACCGATGGTTCTGGAATTTTTTGGCGCCGACAAATCCACGGCCTTCTCCCCTACCAGCGCCGCTCGAAGCGCCGCCGCAACACGGCGGCAGTGGCGTTGACGATCAGCAAGAACAACAGCAGCACGATGATCGCCGCCGAAGTGCGTTCGACGAAAGCCCGCTCCGGGCTATCGGCCCACAGAAACACCTGCACCGGCAACACCGTCGAAGGATCGGTGAACCCGCGCGGCACATCGACGATGAAGGCCACCATGCCGATCATCAGCAGCGGGGCTGTTTCGCCCAGCGCACGCGCCAGACCGATGATCGCGCCGGTGAGAATACCGGGCATCGCCAGCGGCAACACATGATCGGTGACCATCTGCAAGTTCGACGCGCCCATCCCGAGCGCCGCTTCGCGGATCGACGGCGGCACCGCGCGAATCGCCGCACGCGAGGTGATGATGATGGTAGGCAGCGTCAACAGCGTGAGCACCAAACCGCCCACCAGCGGCGCCGAACGCGGCAGGCCGAAGAAGTTCAGAAACAGCGCCAAACCCAACAGACCAAACACGATGGACGGCACGGCGGCAAGATTGTTGATGTTCACTTCGATCAGATCGGTCCAGCGATTGCGCGGCGCGAATTCTTCCAGATACGCGGCGGCGGCCACGCCAATGGGGAATGACAACACCAGCGTAACCAGCAGCGTGTACATCGAACCGGCCAATGCGCCGAGCACGCCGGCCTGCTCCGGTTCGCGCGAATCGCCGTTGGTGAAGAAGCCGCGATTGAAGGCAAGACGCAGCGCGCCGTCTTCGCGCAGCGCATCGATCCAGGCGATCTGCTGATCGGACAATGGCCGCTGGTCTTCGGGTAGCGTGCGGTCGATCTTGCCCTTCAGGAATTGATCGACATCCGCGCCGGCGAGGAAAGTGAGCCGCTCGCCCGTGCCGATGCGCGAGGGATCGACCTCGACGCGGCGCTGCAACTCATGCGCCGCCGAATTGCTGACCAGCCTCAGCGCCGCGCGTCCACCTTCGCGGCCCTGCGCATCGGGAAAACGTGCGCGCAATGCCTCGCGCACCAGCGCAGCGTAGTCGGCGGTGGCGAGCGCTTCGGGCGTGCGCTCACCGGCGAGGCCCAGCACATCTTCGTTGTACTGAATATCGAGCGTGACCTGCGCCTGACGAAACGCCGCCGCGCCCTGCGCGATGATGGCCCCGAACAGAAACAGCACGAACGACACGCCGAGCAACACCGCCAGCAGGCCATAGAGTTTGAAGCGCCGCTCCGCGCGGTAGCGCCGCCGCAAACTCGCCGCCACGCGCGCCTGCGTTTGCTGCACCGAGTTACTCATACTGCTCCCGGTATTTGCGCACCACGCGCAGCGCCAGCACATTCAGCGCCAGCGTCAGCAGGAACAGCATCAGGCCCAGCGCGAACGCGGCCAGCGTTTTGGGACCATCGAATTCCTGATCGCCGGTGAGCAACGTGACGATCTGCACCGTTACCGTGGTCACCGCATCGAAGGGATTGGCGGTCATCTTCGCCGCCAGCCCTGCCGCCATCACGACGATCATCGTCTCGCCAATGGCGCGCGAAATCGCCAGCAGCACGCCGCCGACGATGCCGGGCAACGCAGCGCGCAACACCACCTGGCGGATCGCCTCCGAGCGCGTTGCGCCCAGCGCATAAGCGCCATCGCGCAGCGACTGGGGCACCGCAGTGATCATGTCGTCGGCCAGCGAGGAGATGAACGGGATGATCATGATGCCCATTACAAGGCCCGCCGCCAGCGCGCTTTCGGCGGCCACGTCAAGCCCTATCGTCGCGCCCAGATTGCGCAGCGCCGGACCCATCGTCAGCGCGGCGAAGAAGCCGTAGACCACCGTGGGAATACCGGCCAGCACTTCCAGCATCGGCTTGGCCCAGGCGCGAAACTTTGCTCCGGCGTACTCGGCCAGATAAATCGCGGCGAACAGGCCCAGCGGCACGGCCACCAGCATGGCGATACCGGTGATCATCGCCGTGCCGAGAAACAAAGGCACTGCGCCGAATGATCCGGACGAACCCACCTGATCGGCGCGGATCGCCGTCTGCGGACTCCAATTCGTGCCGAACAGAAATTCCAGCGGCGACACCGCGCGGAAGAACTGCACCGATTCGTAGACCACCGACAAAAAGATGCCCAGCGTGATGAACACCGCCAGCATCGAACAGGCCAGCAGCAGGTATTGAAACGTGTTTTCCACCGCCACGCGCGCGCGCCGCTGCGGATCGATACGCGCACGCGCCCACAGCAAACCACCGATGGCAAGGCACAGCAGCAGCACCGTCAGCGCCAACCGCGCAGCGCCGTGCAATTGCCGATAGCGCTCGGCGGTGGCGGCCACGCCCGGCGAAGCCTGCGCCGCCGCAACGCTGCCCGACAGCACATTGCGCACGTCGTTCATGTACAGGTCCATCTGCACGGCGCCGGCCTCTTGCACTTCGACGGGCGCGGTGCGCTGCGCCAGTTGCACGAGCACCGGCTCCTGAAACGCCCCCCACAGCACCAGCACCAGCAGCGCGGGCAATCCGCACCACAGCGCGGTGTACAGGCCGTAGTAATGCGGCAGCGATTGCAACCGGCGCAAGCCGCGCGCGCCGCCCACCATCGCCAGCGAGCGCAACCGGCCGATCAGATAGCCTGCCACCATCAGGCCCATCAGGATCAGCAGTAGCACGGAGGCGGACATGCGTTTTTCTAAAACCTGTAGTTCAAGTCAACTTGCAAGCGAGTGTAATCGCGGTTGAACACCGGCCCAACACCGGCCACCGTAGCCGGCGCATCGATATTGGTATCGCTGAACTGATACGACACATTCAGCGCCCAGTTTTTCACCGGCGCATAACCCAGCTTCACGATGCTGCCGCGCGCGTCGGTGCGGCCATCGCCGAAGTCCGAATCGATCCACTGACCGAACACCGCATCCTTCCCGACATGCTGATACAGATAGCCGATTTCCCAGGTGCGCGCATCGCTGGCCTTGCCGTAGCTCGCGCCTGCGCTCCATGCAAGGTCGCGCCCGTTGCGCGCCGCGCGGTTGTTCATCACATCCACATACAACGCCAGCGGATGCCCGGCCAGAGGCCGCGACCATTCGGCGAAGACCTGCGCGATGTCGTAGTCCTGCGTCAGACAGGCGGCGACGTTGGACCTGCATGGCGCAGCGCCGGTGGTGTTGCCGTTGGAACCGGAGAAGAAGGGATCATTGCCGCGCACGCTGGCGTAGTCGTAATAACCTGCGCCCAGCGTCACACGCGCATCGCCATAAGCCCGCCGCCAACCGAACTGACCACCGCTCACCGTGCCGCGATCACCGGCGCTGCCGCGTCTCACCCATTCGTGAAAGCCCACTGCAAACCAGTCGCGCTGCGCCCAATTCACCGCCACGCCCCTGGGATTGATGTCGGCGTCGATCAGCACGCTCTGACCAGCCCGCACCCAGGGCTGGCGCATCTTGCCCGCCGTGAGCTTCCAGTGTTCGCCTGCAGCCCACTCCACATACGCCAAATTCAGGTCGATGTCGTGCAGCGAATTCAGGTCCGACAGCGTCACATTCATCGAACGCGGATCGTTGCCCTCTGCGGTCGCCAGCTCCACCTGCGCGCGCAATGTGTCGTGGACCTTGGCGGTCACACCGGCGCGCGCACGGATGCGATCACGGTGGCGCTGCGCGGCGAACTGCTGACCGATGGTTTCATCGCGCAGCCGAATATCGCCGTTGAACGCATACTCGGGAACCCAAGTTTGCGCATGACTCACAGATGAAGCTCCGGCCATCGCCGCCAGCGCCACTACCGAAAAAACCGCCAACCGCGTGGCATCTCCCATCCCTTGCATCTAACGGCTACTACTTCTTTTCAAGCTTCGATTGAAGACTGGCGCGCACCGCAGTCACTTCGGCGGCGGGCATCGGAATCAGCCCCTTGTCGGCCAGATAACCTTCCTCGCCCATCGAACGCTGACTGACATACTCGGCCAGAAACTGCCGCATGCCCGGAATCACATCCATATGCGCGCCCTTCACGTAGATGAACAGCGGACGCGACACCACATACTGACCCGATGCAATCGAATCGAAGGTGGGCACAACGCCTTCTATCGGCGAACCGTGAATCACGCTGAGGTTTTCCTCCATGAAGCTGTAACCGAAGATACCCAATATCTTCGGGCTGGCCTGCAATTTTTGCACGATCAGGTTGTCGTTCTCACCGGCTTCGATATACGCGCCATCCTCGCGCAGCGAATCGCACACGCGCTTGAAGTTCGGTTCATCGCTGCCCTGCAAGGCTTTGATGACCGGAAAATTCGTGCACCCGTTTTCCATCACCAGTTCCGTGAACGCATCGCGCGTGCCGGAAGTGGGCGGCGGACCCAGCACTTCGATCTTCTCGGCCGGCAGCTCGGGGTTCACCTGATTCCAGGTCTTGTAGGGATTGGCGATCAGCTTCTGCGGATTGGCCGGGTCGGGCACCTGCCGCGCCAGCGCGAGGAACAGATCGCGGCGGCTCAACTTCATCACCGGGCTTTTGTTCGACCCGGCCACGACGATGCCGTCGTAACCGATCTTCACCTCGATCACCTCGCGCACGCCGGCCTTGTTGCAGGACTCGATCTCGCCTGCGGTAATGGCCCGCGACGCATCGACGATATCCGGATGCCCCACGCCAACGCCGGCGCAGAACAGCTTGATGCCGCCGCCGGTGCCGGTGCTTTCCACCTTCGGCGTCTTGAACTTGCCCGTCTTGCCGAACTGCTCGGCCACCGTGGTGGTGAACGGGTAGACGGTGGAGGAACCCACCACGGTGATGTAGTCGCGCCCGGACTGCGCGGCGGCGGTGGTCGCGGCCAGCCAAAGCAGTGGGCAAATCAGCAGCGGCGGTATCGTTTTCATCGCTTGCACCTAGGGTCTATCGTGAACCAGCGCACTGTAGGAGCCCAATGTTTCAGTTTCATTGCAGCGGCGACCACTTGAACCTCAAGGCCGCAGCGCTTATAACGCGCCTCGCCCTTTTTTCTTCCGCCGGAAGCTCCCGCATTGCAGATTCCTGACACGCTCGAACTGACCCAGAACCTGATCGCCCGCGCATCGGTGACGCCGGCGGACTGCGGCTGCCAGCAGACAATGATCGACCGGCTGCAAGCCGTGGGCTTTGCGGTGGAACCGATGAACTTCGGCAGCGTGTCGAATTTCTTTGCCAGGCGCGGCAGCGGCGGCCCGGTGCTGTGCTTTGCCGGTCACACCGACGTGGTGCCCACCGGCCCGCTGGAGGAATGGCGCACCGATCCGTTCAAGCCGACGATCATCGACGGGCGGCTCTACGGCCGTGGCGCGGCCGACATGAAAAGCGGCCTGGCGGCGATGGTCACCGCCACCGAAGCCTTTGTCCGCGCGCACCCGGCGCATCGCGGCACGATTGCCTTTCTGATCACCAGCGACGAGGAAGGCCCATCGGTGGATGGCACCAAGCGCGTGGTGGAACTGCTCCGGCAGCGCGGCGAGCGCATCGATTGGTGCATCGTCGGCGAGCCGTCGAGCGAAAAGCGTGCAGGCGATACGATCAAGATCGGGCGGCGCGGCTCGTACAGCGGCCGCCTCACCGTGCAGGGCGTGCAGGGTCATGTGGCGTATCCGCAGTTGGCGCAGAACCCGGTACACATGCTCGCCCCCGCGCTGGCCGAACTCACCGCGCATGTCTGGGACGAGGGCAACGAGCACTTCCAGCCCACCACGTTCCAGGTGTCAAACCTCAACGCCGGCACCGGCGCACCGAATGTGATCCCCGGTGAATTGAAGGCGCGCTTCAATCTGCGCTACTCGCCGGTGCAGACGCAGGAAAAACTGCGCCGCACCGTCGAGGGCATTCTCGACAAGCATGGCGTGCGTTATTCCATCGAATGGTATGTATCGGGCGAGCCGTTCTACACGCCGCCGGGGGAGCTATCCGAAGCCGTGTGCGCGGCGGTAGCCGAAGTCACGGGCACGCCGCCCGCCCTCAGCACCGGCGGCGGCACTTCGGATGGCCGCTTCATCGCCACGCTGGGCGCGCAGGTGGTGGAGTTGGGCGTGACGAACGCCAGCATCCACAAGGTAAATGAATCCGTGGCCGTTGAAGAAATCAACGCGCTGCATCGGATGTACGAAGGCGCGTTGCGCCGATTGCTGGGCTGAGCCGGCCGGCAACAGCACGGCCTTGAATTCAAGGTGAGTGCGCCATGAGGGTCAGCAGACATGGCGCTTGATATCCGGAAAATGAACGGGACATAATGTCCGCAAATATTCCCTTTTTGGCCGGAGCTTCCTTGTGGAAAACCCCATTCACCTGCTGACCTCGCTGCGCGGGCGCTACAACCAGCGGGAGTTGGCGGAGGCTTTGGGTATCACCACGCGCACGTTGCGCCGTTGGGAGGTTGGAGAAACCGAGCCGCCACCGTACTTGGTGGATGCCGTTCGCCAGCGCTTGCTGCCGCTTGCCGACAAACCCGCTTCCGGCGACTGCGCCTTCAAGTTCATCGACCTGTTTGCCGGAATCGGCGGTATCCGCATGGCTTTCGAGGCGCACGGCGGGCAGTGCGTGTTCACCAGCGAGTGGAATCCGTGGGCACAGAAAACCTACCTTGCCAATTTCCCCGACTCCGCTCATGCACTGGCAGGTGACATCACCAAGATCGATGAGCGAGACATTCCGGACCATGACGTGTTGCTGGCCGGTTTCCCCTGCCAGCCATTCAGTATCGCGGGTGTGTCGAAGAAGAACGCCCTCGGTCGTGCCCACGGCTTTGCCGACGAGACGCAGGGAACCCTGTTCTTCGACGTGGCGCGGATCATCGCTGCCAAACGTCCTGTCGGCTTCCTGCTCGAGAACGTGAAGAACTTGGTAGGCCACGACAAAGGCAACACATTTCGTGTCATCAAGAAGGCATTGGAAAAAGACCTCGGCTACCACATCCACTACAAAGTAGTGGACGGGGCACATTTCGTGCCGCAACACCGCGAACGCATCCTGATCGTCGGGTTCAGGGAGCCAACAGACTTCAACTGGAAAGACTTGGTGCTGCCGGAAAGCAGGCCCAAGCTGTCCTCGATACTGCATCCCCAAGACGGCAGCGAACAGGCCGAGCGACACTACACGGTTGGTCCGCAGGCCACAGTGGATGATCGTTACACGCTCACGCCGAAACTTTGGGCTTATCTCAAGGCCTACGCAGCCAAACACAAGGCGGCGGGCAATGGGTTTGGCTACGGACTGGTAGATGGAAACGGCGTGGCGCGCACATTGTCAGCCAGGTACTACAAGGATGGATCGGAGATTCTGGTTTCGCGGGGGGCACGCAAACGCCCGCGAAGGCTGACACCGCGTGAATGTGCCCGACTCATGGGATTCCCGGATGACTTCGTGATCCCGGTCAGTGATACGCAGGCTTACAAGCAGTTCGGCAACAGCGTGGTCATGCCGGTCATGCGGGAAGTCGCCAGGGTGATGAAGCCTCGCATCCTCAAGCTGCTTGACCCGGAACTGGCGAGACAAAAATCCCTGCTGGTGGCGTAGGAACGAGATGCATGCCGTGTGGGCCAAGCAAGCCTCATGCGACATCGGATGCGGCCTCATGACGGATGTCGTGGATCAAGCAAAGCGAAGCCGGATGATGTCCGGAATTCGAAGCAAGGACACAAAGCCGGAGCGATTCGTGCGCAGCGCCTTGCACCGGGCCGGATTTCGCTTTCGCCTGCATGCGCGATTGCCGGGCAAGCCGGATGTAGTGCTTCCCAAATACCATGCCGTCGTGTTCGTGCATGGCTGCTTCTGGCATCGGCACGCGGGTTGCCGATACACGACGACTCCCGCAAGCAACGCCACTTTCTGGCAGGAGAAATTTGCGGCGAACAAGCAGCGAGACACGGCGGTGAGGCGCCAGCTTCGGCGGCTCGGCTGGCAGGTCCACGTCATCTGGTCGTGCCAGTTGAATCAGCCGAAGATGGATGCATTGATCGCACGGATTCGGTTCGCCAAGGGGAGCAAGTCGTAAATGGCAAGGACAAACGATCAAGACAGGTGGTTGTCGGAAATCGGCTTGGGGACCGTGTTCCGACTGTTCAAGGACAATGGCGCCACCGAACTGCTCTGCAAGGTTCTGCCGAGCAACGCCAACAGCAAGAATCAGGTCTATCTCGCGCGCGACTTGTCGCAGTTGGGCAAGATTCCGTCCGGTGAAGTGACGCTCCATCAATCCACTACGCAGAAGGGCGGTGGCGTGGAAGCGGTATTCCGGGCAGCGCTGGATTTTCATTGGATCAGGCAGGATGGACGGGCGCGTCAGGCGCCGGATGCCAAGCTGATCTTTTATCCTCAATACCCCGAAGTTCGCTTTTCGGGGTTTCTGCGGGGATGCAGCGATGCACCGTCCTCGCTGTACGACAAGAACAGGCGGGGCACAGAGCCAGGGCGTGTCCTTGTTCTCGGAATCAGCAATGGCAGAAAGGTTTTGGGAATCACGCTGCCACCCGAGTCGCCAGCGGTGCGGGAGATTGATGCGCACCATCCGCGCGATGCCTATGGCGCATTCCTCATCCTGCCGATACCGGGCCTGGTGCAAGGCGAGGGTTTCATGGAGTTGATGCGCAAGTTGTGCGCGATCCACCGCCGGGATTGGCTTCCTTCACGCCGCCTCGACAAGAATGGCATCCTGGTCCCATGCAATGCGTCCAATTGCAACGGCAATACATTGGAATCGCTGCTCGGGATTCGCTCCAACGGGTACTCGCAACCGGACTTCCGGGGATGGGAAATCAAGGCGCGAAACGTGCCGAACTCGGCCAAGCCCGGAGCCAGCGTGGTCACGCTGTTTACGCCGGAGCCGACGGCGGGCGTCTACGTGCATGACGGGCTTCTGGCCTTCATGCACCGCTATGGTTACGCGGATACCACGGGGCGTGCCGACCGCTTGAATTTCGGTGGACCGTACCGTGCCAATGGCGCCGCGCACGCAAGAACGAACCTGCGGATGGTGGTGGACGGCTTCAAGGCAGATGACGGCAAGTACTCCCCGACCGGCGCCATCCGATTGCTGGACCTCAACGACAGGGAAGCGATGTCATGGTCCTTTGCCAAGCTGATCGACCACTGGAAAACAAAACACGCGCACGCTGCTTTCGTCCCCGCGCAACAACGCCTGGTCCCGGAACGACAGTACCGCTATGGGCGAGACATTTTGCTCGGTGAAGGCGCGGAGTTCGGGTTGTTTCTCGCCGCCGTGGAAGCCGGGAAGGTCTACTATGACCCGGGCATCAAGGTCGAAAAGGTTTCCTCCACCAAGCCAGTCACGAAACGGCGAAGTCAGTTCAGGGTCAGCAGCAAGGACATACCCGCGCTGTACACAACACATCGGATCGTCGATGCCTGCGCACAAGCCGGCTATCAGCCCATACCAGCCTCGCCCGTACTCAGTACCGCCACGCACCCCGCATCGTCCGCCGCGGCCAGTTGATCACGATGCCCGCAACCCCCAGCCCCACCGCGCAGATCAGCACCCAGCCTGGCATCGACAATCCCAGGAAGGTCCAGTCCACCTTCGCGCACTCGCCCGAGCCGGTGAGCACTTTCTTCAACACATCGGTGAGCGG
>JAITMN010000110.1 GCA_031277355.1 Nevskiaceae bacterium
ATGGGATAGGCATAGGCCGAGCGTTCGTACTCATTCACCGCATCGGCAAACTGCCCGGCTTCAAACAGCGCATCGGCCAATCGGTAGTTCACCTGCGCCGCATCGGCATCGTCGGGGAACGAAGCCAATTGCAGGCGATACCAGTGCGCGGCTTGCGCGTAGTCTTCAGCGCTGTTCGATTTCTGCGCATTGGCGTGATAGTACGCGGCAAGATCGGTGAGGTTCGTTTTCAACTCGCTCGCAATCTGCGGATACTGCGCCCGATCGCGCCCATTCCAGAACGCCGCGCCGTAGTTGTAGCGCTCCACATAGTCCTGCTTGCCTTCGAGCACCAATTGCGCGAAGCCACCCTTGCCATACGCCTCGATGGCCTGCATCGCCAGATTCGGGGCCATCTCATGATTCGGTTCGCGCGCCACGAAAGCGCGATAGGCGTCGGCAGCGTCTTGATATCGCTGCTTCTCCACGTACAGATCGCCCAAGCGGCTGTACAGCAGCGGCGACCATGCCGGACGGCGCAGCGAATCGACGAAGCGATTGAGCGGCTCCACGCCATCGAGGTCGGAGAAGATCACACTGCCCACGCGCAGCGTGTCGTCCACCAGTTCGCGATCGGCGCGCGGCAGCGTGTCGAGCGGCTTGAAACCCGATGGCGCGTTGGCGTCGAGCAGTTTCAGATCAAGGAGCCGCGCGAACGCCTGCAAGCTCTCGTCGTACAGACTCTGCTTGAACAGCGCCCAACCCTGCTTGTACAAACTCTGCTGATAGAACTCACCGGAGCCGCGTTGCGTTACCTGCGCATACGCGGCTTCGGCATCGCGGTAATTGCGCGCCGAAAAGAGCAACTCGCCACGGCGGAATTGCACCTCGTCGATGCCGCGCGCATCAGGATAACGCTGCACGATGGTATCCAGCGTTTCCAGCGCGCGCTCGGGCTGGCCGGTGGTTTCATAGGCGCGCGCCAATTGATACATCACCTGATCGTTGCGCGGATAATCCGGATAGGCTTGCAACAACAGGGAGTAGAGCCGGATCGCCTCAGCGCCGGCCAAATCCTCCCGCCCCACTTCGTTTTCGATGCGCTCCAACTCGCCGCTTTCCAGCGACAGATCGCCCAGACGCCGCATCGCTTCGGCGCGCAGTTCCGGATCGGTCTGTTGCAGGTCGAGAAAGCGGCGATAGTTCTCCATCGCCTTGGGCTGACTCTGCGGATCAGCGGCCTGCGGACGAATCTCCACGCTGCGTTTGGGCAGGTCTTTCAGTGTGGGCGCGGACTGGTTGGCTGCGGCAGCGCCGATGAGCGGCGCCGCGCTCAGCAGCGCCGCACCAGCGGCAACGATCAACGCCGCACCCGGCAACTTGCGCCCCGCGCTCACCGCGACGGCTCCCCGGCATGATCGTAGATGCTCGCCAGCGCAAAGCGCGCCTGCACTTCGTAGTCGGCGATGCGCTGCTTCTGCGCCTGAAGTTCGTTGATGGCGATATCCGACAGCAACTGCTGCTGATCGGTGGCGGCCTGCGCCAGACTCGCGCGCAGCGCGGTAAGCCGCTGCTGCAATGTGGCGATGCGCTGCGCGAAGTTGCCGGTGGTCGTCGGTGCGATTGCCCGCGCCTGCTGCACGCGCAGCCAGCGGGAATTGGCTTCCTGCAATGCGCGGTCCAGTTCCTTCAGTTCACGGCGCTTGGCGTAGACGCGCTCGTTCTGCGCCTGTTTCAAATCCCACAGCAGCGCGCCGCGCACCAGACGCAGTTTGTCTTTGGCTTCGGCCAGCGCCGGATCGTTCGGATTGGCGGCAATGGCCGATTCGATTTTCTCGATGCGACGCCATTGGTCGCGCTGCTCCGCCGTGCCAAACGCCGCGATGTCGTCGCTCGTTACCGCCGCATTGAAATCATCTTCGAGCCTCTTGCGGCGGCGTTCCAGCTTGGACACCGCTTCGCTGCCCAGCAGCGCATCGGTGCGCGGCGTGCGCTCGGCATAGGCGCGTTCGCGTGCGTCGATCATGTCGTTGTACACGATCATGTTCTCGTCCCAACGCTCCAGCGTGGAACTGAGGTAACCCAGATCGCGATAGTTCTTCAAGCCTTCCTGAAAATCATTGCCCGCGAAAATCGGATACAGATAACGCGACTCCGGCGAATCCGGCAATTCCTCCAACTGCCAGAACCAACCGCGCTGCGGGGCCTCGTCTTGCGGATCGCCGAGCAGATTTTTCAGCAGACTGCCCTGACGGATGCGCGCAATCGACTCATCGATACGCGCCGTTTCCTGATCGAAAGAAGTCAGCGCCTGTTCGTAGTATTGCGCCGCCTGATCGTTGGCCCCCAGCTTGGCAAAGGCATAGGGCACGGCCAGATGCGCCTCCTGCACCGCCGCGTCGAGCAGGTTGCGATCATGCAGCGTCAGCCACGGCGTCAGCGCCGCCTCGTAGTCGTTCAACTCCACATCGGCCCAGCCCAGGCCCAGCAAGGCCCGGTTGGATTGCGCGCCATCGAGGCGCACCCGCTCCAACGCACTGCGCGCCTGCGCCGGTTGCTGGTTCTGCAGCCAGGCGTAACCCAGCGCCAGGTTCGCCCGGTCGCGCAGCGCCAGCAATTCGTCGTCGGCGGCGCGCATCTGCCCCACCGCATCGAGCAATTGCGCGCCTTCGGCGATACGATTGCTGCGCAGCATCGCCACGCCCAGATTGAAGCGCGCGTAGGCAGTCCAGGCGTCATCGCCGCGCCAATCACGCAGCACCCGCGCAGCATCGTCGTAGCGCTCAAGGTGCATCAGCGCATTGGACAGCAACTGCACCTTCTCCGGCTCCATCTCAGACGGCAATGCCCCGTTGATCTTCGACAGCGCATCGACGGCGCGATCATCATAACCACGCGCATACCAGACCTTGCCCAGATAGAACCACGCACGATTGCGAATCCCCGCAGGCACATTGGAATCCAGCACCGACTCGAATCGCCGCGCCGCTTCGTTGTGCATGCCCAACTGCAAGTACATGCCGCCGGTCAACAACTGCGATTCGGCGGCGTGATGCGGCATCAGGCTCCAGTGCTGATAGGCTTCAAGCCGCGTCAGCGCTTCAAAATCTTCACCGATGAAGTTCTGGAACAGCACGTCGCCGTAATGCAGATCGGCAACGCGCGTCTTCGGCAAAGTCTCGGGCTTGACCTTGCCGGCGCACGATGCCAACAGTCCGCAGACCGCCAGCAGCAACCAGGGTGCGGTTCGCAAACCTACTCCCAATCCTTGATCTGAAACTCCGGCTGCGCCTTGCGCTGCTGGTCGGAGATGCGCAGTTCCAGGTACTTCGCGCTGACCGCCTTCTCGAACTTCAACTGCGCGCCGCGCGAATAATCCTGACCGTTGGGCCCCTTGCCGGTGAACAGCGCCACCAGTTCATGCTCACCGGTGCGCAGGTTGCCCAGATACAAGCGCTGCACGCCACCTTTGAGCAAAGCCTCCGCCTCGCGCGGCGTATACAGATACTTGGAGACCTGTTTGTCGTCCAAACGCAGTTCAACGGTGTCGAGCGCAAAGAACTCGCCCACGTCCATCGACAGGAACACCGCCACCTGCGTATTGGCCGGGAACAGCAGTTCCTCTTCCAGCACGAACAGGTCGCGGTTCAGCGCGACCACATCCTGCTTGATGCTCTGAATCTGCTCATCCAAAGCCCGCGTGTCGGCTTCGGCGGCAACGCCGCTGGCAGCCGCCAGCCCCAGCACATGCAGGGCAACGCCAAGGCAAAACGCACGCATCGATGATTTCATGGGGCAACCGGACCTTATGAGTCTATTCGTCGAGAAGAACCTTGATCTGATCCAGGTACTGCGCATCCTGACCCGCGCGAAAATCGCGGTGTACATGGCGGATGCGACCCGCCCGGTCGATGATCAACAGCAACGGCAGAAAGTCCACGCGATAAGCCTTGGCAACCTCCTTGTCCGGATCGAGCAGCATCGGCACCGAAGTGCGATGCGCGGCGATGAATGTCTGCGCAGCCTGCTGATCATCATCCACATTCACGGCCAACGCCACCAGACCCGCAGACCGGTAAGTATCGAGCAGGCGGCTCAGACTTGCCAACTGCGCGGCGCACTGCCCGCAGCGGCTGCCGAAAAAAGTGAGCGCCACCACTTCGCCACGGTATTCGGACAGACGCAGATTGGGCCCCTGCCAACTGCGCAGCGCAAAATCCGGAGCGGGCTGGCCCTGCAACCGGTACGCCAGCGCGCCCGCGCCGTGGGCCACCTGGCCGCCCAGCGCCACCGCAAGCACACACGCAACACCGCGAAGACTACGCACCACCGTAAACACCCTGGCTTCAACCTGACCCACGGAAAGCATAACGCCGCTGCCACTGCGGACATATGACAGCCGTCATAGAATGCGGTCGAACGCGATCAGGCGGTCGACATTGCCGCCCAGACTGTGATTCGGGAACATCCCCGGCGTGGCGAACCGCCCTTCTTCGCCATTGAGCGCCATGTAGTTCAGGATCACCGTCTCCACCAATTGATTCACCGCATTGGCAGCCGGGCTGGAATTGGTGATCACCGAACCATCGCCGCCGAACCAGCCGATCTGGTTCATCGACGGTGCGCGCAGCAGCGGCGCGCCGCCGGGGCGATAAACGAGGAAGAAAGACGCCGCCGTGGCCTGATTGTCGCTGGTCCACACGCCCTTGCCGCGCCCGCCCTGGCTGTTGTCGATGGCCCCGCCGGAGGACAACGATCCATCGCTGAACACATAGATCATCAGCGGACGGCCCACGCGCGCGGCATATTCCAGACACGCCCCCATGCACTGCCCGGCCAGCAGATCGCGCGTCTCGCCGGTGGCGCGCTCGCCGGTGTGGTAGTCGAAGCCGCCCATCTGGATCGTGCCCGCGCCGGCGTTGCCGTCGATCACCATTTTCATCACGGCGGCGGTCTTGCGGAATTCGGCGCTGCCGTCGTATTCGGCCTGCGTGAAGATGCCCGACTCCCCCACCACCTGCGTATCGCGCGCCGGATCGAGCGAGGCCGGATCGCTGAACCGCTCGGCCAGATAGGCCGACTTCACATAGCCGCACTTGTTGAATTCCTTGATGCGCGCATCATCGGCCACCAGCGTGTTCACGCGCGCATGCTTGGCGTTCGTCAATCGCGCCATCGACTCCATCACCGACACCGCGTCGGCCGGATCGGCGAACAGCGTGCGCAGTTCGCCGGTGTCCACCAAACCCGTAACATCGCTCGCCCGATCCACTTTGGTGGGACGCAGTTGCGGATCGATCATCGAAGCCGGAGCCATCGAGTTGCCGCCGGATTCTGAATTCTGCGAACCGATCAGCGTGAGCAATTCGCCGCTGGCGCCGGTGCGCGCGATGCCGTACATCGGGTTGTGCGGATTGTTGCCGGTGTCGTTCTCCGAGCGCGCCGCAATCAATGTGCCATTGGTGCCGGCGGCGGTGCCGGGCTGCGCGCGCATCTGCATGCCGCGCAGAAAGGCGCTGTCGCTGTGAAAGGCCAGGCCAAAGCTGGTATCGACGAACCCCGGCAGATTCGGCGTCATGTTGCCGGGCAGACCGAGCCGGGAATACGCCGCCGCGCTCAAAAAATCCATCTGCCCGCCCGCACCGCCCGCGATCACATTGGAACCGGCGATGTTCGCGCCGCCGGCCAGATCAAAGCAGATGAAGGGCACCTTGCCCGCGCCGCCGTTCAGGCCACAGTTGTCGATGCCCAGATCGGCCAGATCGGCGCGCACATCGGCCCAGGCGGCACGCGACATCAACGCCGACAACAACGAAGGAGCCACCACCGTTGCCGCGCCGGTCATCAAACCTGCCGACAACAACTGACGCCGTGTGACGGGCTTGGGATGATCGCCATGCAACAGCGGTTCGTGCAGACCACGGCCCTTGGGAATTTTTCGAAGGTAACGCATGGTCTTTATCTCAATTGATCAGGGTTGTGCCGCTGCCCAGCACCGCCGCGCAGGCGGCCTTCGCGACGGTGGCGCTGTTGGCGTTGGGCTTGCTCGACAGCTTGTCGATCAGCGCGGCAAGTTCCGCGCTCACCTGCGCATCGGTGGGCTGCGTGGCAAGGCCCGTGCCGATGGCCTTTTGCAGCAGCGGCTGGATCAGAATGTCTTTGCCGGCCTGCGTTGCAAATTGCGCCGCCGCACCCGCCGATACATTCAGCCCAGGGAAGAACTGATCGCGCGTGGCCGGCGTATCGACCATCACCGAGCAATACTTGATCGCCATCTGCGCAATGGCCGTTTGATGCGAAGCCAGAAACGCCTGGATATCCGGTATCGCCGGCAATTGCTGTTGCAATTGCAGATAGGTGGTGCGCACCGCAGGTGTGGTGGTGGCAACGCCGGTGATGCGCGACAGCGTTTGATTGATCTGCTCGAAGGTACGCACACCGATATCCGGCTGACCCGCAACATCCGCAGGCGTCGGCGTTACCGGCACGGCTTCGGTACGCACGTTTTGTTTGTCGCCGATGCGCTCGAAGCTCAGGAAAAACTCATCGGCCGCCGGACCTTTCTGCAAACCGATCACCGTGCCGATCTCCGACAGCAATTGCCCCGAATCCACGTCGTATTGATCACCGGACAACGCCGTGCGCAGCGCCGCATAAGCCTGACCCGTGGCCGGTTCGCCGCCGTTGAGTCCGATGCGCATGCCCTCGATGGGAACCGAACCGGGCGTTACCGAAGGGTCCATGCTGATGAACACGGGCTTGTCGAACAGGTAGCTGTAGCTGTCGTACTGCTGGCCCTGAAAGAGAATGTAGCCCTGCGGCACGCCGGTCAGCTCGCTGACATTGAACAGCAGGAAGTAACGCTCGCCAACGCTGGCGGCGAAGTTCTGCTGAATCTGCTCCAGCGTCAGCGCATGATCGTGGACTGCAACGAAACGCAGCACGCCCTGCCACTGGCGATTGCCCGAAGTCTCATTGCCCAGCACCAGCGCGAAGGTGTCATCCCAATCCGACAGCGTTCCGCCTTCGCGCGGATCGGCATTGCCGGCGGCATTGCCATTCACATACAGCCGCCGCCCGTTCACCGGATCGTAGGTCAGCACCACATGCTGCAACGACGCCTGCGCCAGATTCGGGCTCAGCAGCGACGGCGCACCATTGGCTCCGGTGGAACTGGAACGCACCATCGCCTCATATTGCCCGGCCCGCTGCGCCACCGTGGCATTGCGCGCGGCAACGCCGCCGGAATAGCTCACGAGGTACGCATCCTCCTGCGTCACATCCGCCGGAGCCGCCCACACTTCGATGCTGAACTCACCCGTGGCCTTGATGCGATCAGCAAGCTTCTTGCTTGCGGTGGTGGTGCCCTGCACCTTGCCGCCGGTCTTGACGTCGATGCCCCAGCCGCCCACCCATTGAACATCGCCGCTCATCGTCAGGTTCAGCGCCGGCTCCACGCCGCTGGTGTCGAACACCGTTGCGCCGGACATCGTCTTGAATTCGTACTTGGCAATCGTGCTGGTGTCGTCGCGGCTGCCGCCCGAAGCCACCATGCCCTCATACAACGACAGCGCCGTGCTCACCACCATCGCAGCCGGAAGCTGCGTGGGCTCGATGCCACCGGCCAGCGCGGTGATCGCGTTCAGCATCGTGTTCGCATCGGCTTCGCAGGAAGCGGTCCAGCAGTTGTGCGCATCGCGCAGACGCGAAACCAGTCGCGAACTGGCCGGCTCGTCGAGACTGAACAGCGACAGCGCGGCGGCGAACGCCTCGTTCACGTCGTTGCTGGCCATGTACGGCGCGCGGCGCACCGCCGGCGGCGACGTTGGCGCATGGCAATCCACGCAGCCGCCGAAATCATGCAGCACCGGATAGATCGTGTTGGCGAAACTCGCGCCGTTGTTGCCCGTTTCGGTGGCAATGGCCGGCGGACTGCGCCGGTCGCCCACGGCGCGATCCGGCGGCGGCGTGCCTTGCGTCAATTGCTGACGCAACGTGGCCTGCGCCACCGCACCGCCACCCACCAGCGCCCTGATCCCGGCTTCGAGAATCTCGCCGCAATCGATCACGCTGGTGAGCCAGCAATTGTGACCATCGACCACGCGCGCAACCAGCAGCGATCGATCCGGCTGCTCGCGATCGATCAGCCGCAGCAGCGCATCGTAGGCTGCGTTCACATCGCCATTGCTGGCAAATCCGCCATCGGCGCTGCCCGCGCCGTGGCAATTGCCACAACGATTCTTCAGCGTGATCCACAGATCGCTGCCGAAGAATCGCTGCACGTCGGCATCGCGCGGCGGCGGGCCGCTATAGGACGCAGCAGTGGGCGGCGCAGTCACCGGATTGACCATCGTGGGCGCACCGCCGCTGCACGCGGCCAGCAACGCAAGCACAGCACCAACAGCCAGCAGGCGCATCGAATTCAACGTATGCGCCATATCACTCCCCCGCGCAGTAGATGGCGGTTTCGGCGAAGGCGTCTTTCATCTTGAAATTGCCGGCTTTCAGCACGCCGATGATGTCTTGCACCTTCGCCCGATCGGCCGCATTGGCCGGCGTGCGCAGACACACGGCGTTGAATACTTTTTCCACCTGACAGCGCGCAAAGGCTTCGCTCTGCGCCAATTCCTCACCCATCGACTTGGCTCCGCTGCCGCTGCCCGGCAGCGCGCTGCTCCATCCCAGCAATTGATTCGGGCCCTTGCGCCAGTAGTTGTCCCAGCCATCGCTCTTGGTCACATAGCCGGAGCGAAAGTTGTCTGCATTGATCAGGTATTTGGGTTGCACTGCGCCGGGCGTGTAGACGATGCGGCCATCTTCGCCATCGCCGCCGGCCTTGTCGTAGTTGTAATAGGCGAACGCCTGCGCCAGAGGGTCCATGCCGCTGTGACAACCACTGCAATTGTTCAGATACATGCGGCTGTCGCCGCCGGGCGAACGGCTCACGTCCTGACGAATCCGATCCGGCGGGCGCGTGGTATCGCTCACCTGTTCCAGATCGCGGCACATGTGCGCCATCAGCGTGAAGCGGAACATGGCGCGATTCGTGCCATCGACGAAAAACGCCTTCGCCGCAGCGCGCGTGGTCATCACACCGGCGGTGGCTTCGGCGGGAATTCCGGTGTGCGCCGACTGCGTGCTTTGCACCAGCACCGCGCCATCGCCCAGATTCATGTCCTGCGCTTCCATCTGCTCATACAGCGCATTGCTGCTGGCCGAATACGCGGGCAAACCCGCGCCGCCCACATACAAAATATCGCCCGACAACACCTGCCGAAAATCCACGCCATCGCGAATCATTCCGATCACCGTGGCGGTGTAATCGTTCAGCGGCGCAAAGGCGGTTTGATCGCGGTTGGTCCAGGGCGTGACCCAATTCTTCAGCACCGTGGTGTAGAACGACGGCGCCTGCATCGCCACATCGGCCGCGCCGCGCGCATTGCCGGAGGCCACCTGGGCGGCCATCTGGTCCAGCGTCTGGGCGCTGGGCGGCACGCCGGCGAGGCGATCATGGATGCGCCGCGCCTGCGTGCGGGCATCGGCGGCCGGTGCAGCGGCGGCGAACAGCGACAGGGTGACAAGCACCGCACCCGCGACGAACCTTGCACCCTGTTGCGGTCGTTTCATTCAGCTCTCCCCTCAACGTCGCGACGAACTGTAAACTGTGGAGTGTATTGTCGGTTAATGTCTCGAATAAGCGACGCGATCAAAATCCATAAAAGCGTGAACCGGATTATCTTTTTCCAACGTGGTTTGCTGGCAAGCCTCGCGCTGTTGCTCGGCGCTTGCAACAGCGACGGCACGGTGAACCTGGGCAGCGGTCAGGCCCCGGACCCCGGCACGGCTGATTTCCCCATCGCCTATGTGAAGCGCACGATTCCGATGCAAAACGGTGAACTGCGCGAAGGTGATCTGCGGCAATTGCGCGACGCCGCGCCCGATGCAGACCTGTGGGTGCGCGACCGCGCCGCGCCCTCAGCGCCGGAGCGCAACGTCACCGAGCGCATCACCGGCGACACGGATCGTTACGACATTCGCGATGTGAATGTTTCCTGGGATGGCAAAAAATTCATCTTCGCGATGCGCGGCCCGCTGGCGGAAAATCAGGATGAAAAAAAGCCACCGTTCTGGACGCTGTGGGAATACGACATCGCCACCGACGACCTGCGCCGCGTGATCGACTCCGACATCGACGCCTCCACCGCACACGACGTGGCCCCGGCCTATCTGCCCGACGGACGCATCGTGTTCAGTTCCACGCGCCAGCGTCAATCACGCGCGGTGCTGCTCGATGAAGGCAAGCCCGGCTTTGAAGCGCAAACGCAGGGCGGCAACGAAAGCGCCTTCCTGCTGCATGTGATGGAAAACGGCGGCGGCAATGTGCAGCAGATTTCCTTCAATCAAAGCCACGACCTCACGCCCACGATATTGCAGAACGGACGGCTGATGTGGAGCCGCTGGGATGGCGCAACCGGTCGCGGCATCCATCTGTACACGGCAAATCCCGATGGCACGAATGTGCAATTGCTGTATGGCGCGCGCAGCCACCAGACCGGCACCGACAATTCGCTGGTTCAATTCACGCAGGCGCGCGAGATGCAGGACGGGCAGATTCTGGCGCTGCTGCGTCCGTACACCGATTCGCAATTCGGCGGCGATCTGGTGATGATCGACGCGGCGAACTTCGTGGAGAACGTGCAGCCGCTGGCCGCCAATGCCGGCATGCTGGGTCCGGCGCAGACTCGCGCCACGCCCAACCGCGTCAGCACGCTGAACGCCCCTTCGCCGGGCGGCCGTTTTCTCTCGGGTTTTCCGCTGTGGGATGGCACGCGGCGCATCCTCGTGAGTTGGTCGCAGTGCCGCTTGATGGATCGCACGGTAACGCCGGCTGCCATTGTCGCGTGCACCGATGATCGCATGGCTGATCCTGCGGCCGAACAGGCCCCGCCGCTGTATGGCGCGTTCATGTTCGATCCGGCCGACGGCACACTGCGCCCGATATTCACGCCGGTCGAAGGTGTGATGATCACCGACGTCGTGGCGGCGCAGCCGCGGCCGCTGCCTGCGGTGCTGCTCGATAGGGTGCCAGGCGTAGACTTCGACCCGCAGATGGCCGCCGACAGCGTGGGTATTCTCGACATCCGCAGCGTCTACGATTTCGACGGCCTTATCGCGGGCACCGGCGCGGGCAATCCTGCGCTCAGCGCGGTAGCCAATCCCAGCCTCACACCCGCAAGCCAGCGTCCGGCGCGATTCCTGCGCATCGAAAAAGCGGTGTCGCTGGGCGATGATGATCTTGATCAAGGCTTCCCCAATCTGAACAACGCCGCCTTTGGCGCGTCCGGCAATTTCATGCGCGAAATCCTGGGCTATGCGCCCATCGAACCCGATGGCTCGGTGCGCGTGCGCGTGCCCGCCAATGTGGCCTTCGTGATTTCCGTGCTCGACGCCAATGGCCGCAGGCTGTTCCCGCTGCATCGCAATTGGCTGCAACTGCGCGCCGGTGAAACGCGGGCCTGCAATGGCTGCCATCAGCAGGCCAATCCGGACGTCGTCTCGCATGGCCGCGACGGCACATTCGTTTCGGCCTCACCCGGCAGTCTGGGCGATGGCTTCTTTCCGGGCGCTGCGCCAACCATCCCCGCGCTGAATGGCGAAACGATGGCGCAGGCGCATGCGCGGTGGAGTTGCGTGAACGAGAGTTGCGCTTCGGAAATGCTCAGCGTGAATCTGGTCGATAACGATATATGGACCGACCCGGCCAGCGCGCAGCCCGTGTCCTACGACTACAGCGATCTGACCACGCCTCCTCCCACCGCGCAAAATTGCCTCGCGCAATGGAGCGGCGTCTGCCGCATCATCATCAACTACCGGGAGCACATCCACCCGCTGTGGTCGGTGGATCGCGGCGAAAACACCTGCACCAACTGTCACAGTTCGCGCGATTCGGCGGGCCTGACGCAGCTTCCGGCGCAACAACTGGACCTCAGCGACGGGGATTCCAACGATCAGCCGCTGCACCTGAACGCCTACCGCGAACTGCTGTATCAAGACAACGAGCAGGAATTGATCGGCGGCGTGTTGCAGGACAAAACGCTGACCACCACAACCACCCGCACCGTCACGAACCCCGACACCGGCGAACCCGAAACGATCACGGAGACGCTGACGCAGACCATCCCCTGGGCCCCGCCGCTGCTTTCCGGCAATGCGCGCGGCTCGGCGCGATTCTTCAATACCTTCTCGTCGGTCGGCAGTCACGCCGGCCGCCTGACTCCGGCGGAATTGCGTCTGATCTCCGAATGGGTGGATATCGGCGCGCAATACTTCAATAATCCGTTTGATCCGGATGCACCGACCAACTAGCCCACTGGCTTTCTTGTTGCTGCTGCTGGCGCTGTGCGCCGGCGGTACGGTGGCCTGCGCGGCGGAGAATCAAGACGAGGATCGCAACAGCAAGCTGGCGCAGTTGTTCATCGTCGAACCCTATCTGGAACTGCGCGAAGGTCCGGGGCGCGGCTATGCGATCACGCAGGTAACGCCACGCGGGGAATCCATCGACGTACTGTATCGCCGCACCGAATGGTTCCGCGTGCGCACGTCGCGCGGCGTTGAAGGCTGGGCCTATGAGGCCGACATGCTCAAGGCGCGCTGGGCCGATGGCAGTCCCTTCACGGTAGATCGCGGCGATCGCAGCGGCTTCACCTCGCATCGCTGGGAAATCGGCGTGCAGGCCGGAGATTTCGGCGGTGCGACGCTGATATCCGGCTATGTGTCGCGTGCGTTCAACGAACAGTTGGCCCTCGAACTCACCGCCTCGCAATTTCTGGGCAATGCGTCCAACGGCTGGCTGCTCGATCTGGGCCTGGCGCACGTGTTCAAGCCCGAGTGGCGTTTGTCGCCGCTGGTCACGCTGGGCACTGGCATGATCCACATTGAGCCCAAGGGCACACTGGTGCAGCCCGAAGATCGTACCAATCAAACCGCCTACGCCGGCGTGGGCCTGCGCTACTACTGGACCAGACGCTTCTTCGTGCGCGGCGAATACCGCAGCAACATGGTGTTCACCGACCGCAACGAAAACGAGGAGATCGACGAATGGAAATTGGGGTTCGCGTTTTTCTTCTAGCGCCGCTGCTGCTGGCAATGGCCGCGCCGGCTGCGTTCGGGCAATCCGAGCCATCGGAGGACGGCCCGCGCGTGATCGAACCCGAAGTCGAGCGCCGCGCGGTCAACAAGCCGCAGATCGACACGGAGAATTGGGAAGTGGGCGGCTATGCGGGGGTGCTGTCCATCGAAGACTTCGGCTCCAATCCGGTGTATGGAATTCGCGCCGACTATCACATCACCGAAGATTTTTTCTTCGAAGCCAATGTGGGCCGCTCCACCGCCGGGAAAACCAGCTTTGAAACGCTGGGCGGCGATGTCACGCTGCTGCCGCCCGGCGACCGGCGTCTGACCTACTACAACCTCTCGCTGGGCTACAACCTGCTGCCCGGCGAAGTTTATCTGGGCCGCAACATCGCGATGAACAGTTCGCTGTACCTGATCGGCGGCGTTGGCGCCACCGAATTCGCCGGCGATCAGCACTTCACGATCAACTTCGGTGCCGGTTACCGTTTGCTACCCACGGACTGGCTCGCCATTCATGTGGATGTGCAAGACCTGATGTTCCAGTCGGACCTTCTCGGCGAAAGCAAGCTGGCGAACAATCTGGGCGCGTGGCTGGGCTTCACGGTGTTTTTCTGATGAATGGAGAAATCACGGACATGACCAACGCACCGCGCCGCGCCATCGCCATTGCCATTGCCACGCTGATGCTCACCCTGATCCCCGGCATCCCCGCGCTGGCGGCGGTTGCGCCCAATGCCCCCGCGCCGGGCTTTGAATTGCCCGACCTGAGCGGCCAATCCATCAACTTGGCGCAGTATCGCGGTCAGGTGGTGATGATCAATTTCTGGGCCAGTTGGTGCGCGCCCTGCCGCCAGGAAATGCCGCTGCTGGAACAGATGCACAAGAAGTATCAACCGCTGGGTTTCACGATGATCGGCGTGAACGTCGAGCCGGATTCGGCCAAGGCGGTGGATTGGCTGAAGGCCACGCCTGTCACTTTTCCGATACTGCTCGACACGGCGAGCCAGGTCAGTAAGCTCTACGGCGTGCAGGGCATGCCCAACACCGTGATCGTCGACCGCAAGGGCAATCTTCGCTGGCTGCATCGCGGCTACAAACCCGGTGACGAAAATGAATACCTCGATCAGATTCGCGCGCTGGTGCGCGAATAGACAAACAGGAAAGCCGATGCGCACGATGGCTTGCATCCGAATGTCGATGGCCCTGGCCCTGGGCCTCGCGTTGCTGGCAGGCTGCCAGCCCATAGAGCCGTGGGTGAAGCCCTACGAGCGCGAACATCTGGCCGATCCCATCATGGCGCTGGACCCGCATCCGGTGTCCTCGTCCTACCTCGACCATGTATTCGAAGTGCGCGAAGGCGCACGCGGCGCGACCGGCGGCTCCGGCGGCGGTTGCGGCTGCAACTGATGACTGTGCGCGCGCTGCGTTTGCTGCTGATCCTGCTGCTGCCCATCGTCGGCAGCGCCGCCGTGCTGGAAGAAGATCGCGCGGATGTGATGTACCACAGCTACGACGGCGGCGGCGTAACGGTGCAGGGTCCCTCCGTGCTGGTGCGCAAGAAATTCGGCGAACGCTTTGCTGCTTCGGCCAACTACTATGTGGATGCGATTTCCAGCGCGTCGATAGACGTCGTCACCACCGCCAGCCCCTACAGTGAACGCCGCGAACAAAAAAGCGTCGGCGCGGAATACCTGCAAGGCAAAACGGTGTACACGCTGAACTACACCAACAGCGAAGAAAACGATTATCAGGCCAACACCGTCTCGGCGGGCCTGAGCCAAGACCTGTTCGGCGATTTAACAACCGTGACGCTGGGTTTTTCCCGTGGCTGGGATGTGGTGGAGAACGTCACCGACCCGGAATTTCGCCGCAACATCGACCGCCGCAATTATCGCGTCGGCGTCACGCAGGTGCTCACGCGCAACATGCTGCTGGCGCTGAACTTCGAAACGATTACCGAGCAGGGCTATCTGCAAAATCCCTATCGCTCGATGCGCTACGCCGGACCCGAAGCCAACTCCTACACCCGCGCGCCGGAAATCTTCCCCGGCACGCGCACCGGCAATGCCGGCTCGGGCCGATTGAAGGTCTACCTGCCCTGGCGCGCGGCGGCTGAAGGCATGTACCGCTTCTACACCGACACCTGGGACATTCGCGCACACACCGCCGAAATCGCCTACACGCAGCCGGTTGGCAATCGCTGGACCTTCACCGGTTCGTATCGCTTCTACACGCAGAACAGCGCCGCGTTCTATTCCGATCTGTTCCCGCGCGCCGACTACCAGAACTTCATGGCGCGCGATAAAGAGAACGCCTCCTACACCGGCAACACGATTGGCGTCGGCGCAAGCTATGCGTTGCCAGTGGGCTGGGCGGCATGGCTGAAACGCGGCGAACTGAATCTGCGCTTCAATCACATGATGATCGACTACGATGATTTCCGCGATCTGCGCAACTACCCGCCGGGGGCTGCCGAACCGGGCACGGAACCGCTGTATTCGCTGAACGCAAACATCCTGCAAGTGTTCGTGTCGTTCTGGTTTTGAGGCGGCTGTTTCAAGGCGGCTGCAAGCCCTTCGAATAGCTGACCTTGCCATCGGCGGCGATGATCACGCCGTCCACATCCTCCAGCGAATCGATGAACTTCATCCCTTCCTGCGGACCAAGGATGAACACGGTTTTCGTCAGCCCATCGGTGCGCGTGGCGGTGGAGGAAATCAGCGTCACGCTGCGGATGTCATGCGGCGACTGGCCCGTCTTCGGATTCAGGATGTGGTGGTAACGCACGCCGCCATCGTCGAAGTAGCGTTCGTAGTCGCCTGAGGTGGAAAACGCCGCATCTTCCAGCGGAATACGCAGCACCACCTCGTTCTCGCGATCGGGGTGGCGGATACCCACGATCCACGGCGCGCCCATCCGGTCGCCGAGCACGCGCGTATCGCCGCCGGCGTTCACCAGCGCATGCGCAAAGCCCAGCTTCCGCAAAATCTCGATGCCGCGATCCACCGCATAGCCCTTGCCAATGCCCCCGAGGTCGATGCGCATGCCGGGCTTGGCAAAGAACACCGTGCGATTGGCGCGATCGAGCTTCAATTGCCGGTAGTCCACTGCCGGAAGCGTCTTGTCGATGGTGGCCTGATCCGGACGCTTGTGATTGCGATAGTCAAACAGATAACCCACGCTGGCATAGGTGATGTCGAAAGCCCCCTGCGAGATTTCCGAGTAATGCTGCGCCGTTTCGAGCAGCCCCAGCAGTTCGGCCGACACCTGCACCGGATGCTGCGCCGCTTCGCGATTGACCTTCGACACTTCCGAAGTGTCTTTGTAGGTGCTCATCAATTCGTCGATGCGCTTCATGTCGTTGAACACGGCGTCGATGGCCGCCTCGCCTGCGGCGCGCTCGGAGGCCCACAGTTCCACCGCCGTGCGCGTGCCCATGATGGCTTGCTCGCGATGCAACCATTCGGCCTGCGCCGCCGTGGCCGCCCACAACAGCGGCAGAATCAACACGCCACGGAGAAACTTCGTCATGGCGCGACAATACCGCATCGGCGACGCAGTGGAGTAAGCTTCGCTGTTACCCGTTTCCGGAGAAAACCCCATGCGTATGCGCAACATTCTTCGCAACCTGCAAGTCACGGCGCTGGCGCTGATCGGCATCACCGCAGCCACGGCCGCCAACGCGCAGGCGCGGCTGGAAGCCCGCATGCTGGTCGTCACGGAGGTCATCGAAGAACAGCAGCAACAGATCGACCAGAGGATTCCGCAATACCTCTTGCAGCGCGCCTACGGCATCGCGGTGTTTCCCGGCGTCGATAAAATCGCCTTCGTGTTGGGTGGGCGGCGCGGCAGCGGCGTGATGTCGGTGCGCGATGATGCCGGGCAATTCACCAATCCGGTGTTCGTCACGCTCACCGGCGGCGGGGTGGGCTGGCAGGCGGGCTACCAGAAATCCGACGTCGTGCTGGTGTTCACCACGCGCAAGGGCGTCGAGCAATTCAACAGCGGCACCGTGACACTGGGCGGCAATGCATCGGTGGCCGCAGGTCCGCTGGGCCGCGCAGGCGAAGCGGCGATCAGCAACAGCGCCGAGGTGTTCTCGTATTCGCGCAACAAGGGATTGTTCGCCGGCGTCTCGCTCGACGGCACCGCGCTGTCGGTGAATCATCGCGAAAACCGCCTGTTCTACAAACAATCCGAGGTGGACCCGGAAGACATCATCAGCGGCCGGGTCAATCGCAATGATCTGGATTCGGTGCGCCGTTTCCTTGCCGCATTGACCAGCGCCGCAGGCGGCTCCGCGCCCAGTGGCGCATCGCGTGCGGAGGGGGACAACGCCAATGGCAGCACGCTGACGCCGGAAGAAATGGCCGCGCGGCCGCCGGAGGCATCGTCGTCCGAGGGCGTGCGCACGTTCCCGATGGAGGATCGCTCGCCGGGGGCGGAGCCTGGGCCCTGAGCAACACGCCCGAATGGGCGTGTCACCCCGTTCCCCGCCCAGGCCTGCGCCGGTTCGCCCTCGATCTTGCCAGCGCGGTCTTGATGTAGTACGGTAATACCGTATTCATCCCCGAGGTGCATCATGGCCGTGTCCGTTCGCATGGACCCTTTGCTGGAACAGGACCTGGAGCAGGCCGCGCGACGGCAGGGCATCACCAAGTCGCAATTCATCATTGATGCGGTGCAACGCGCGCTGGGGCACAAAGACCCCGCCACGCTTTATCGCAAGGTGATGCGCGAGGCCGCGCAATACCGGGTCAGCGAGCCGATGCCCGAGGATGACCTTCCCGCGCACACCGCCAACCTGCGCCAGAGTCTGCGCGCCAAGCACGCGCAACAACAAGACGACTACGCCGCCTATCTGGCGCAACGGGAAGCGGCCCGAAAAGACAGGACGGCCGATTGAATATCTGTCTGCTCGACGCCAGCGTGATGATCGCGCTGTTTGATCGCAGTGACCGTTTCCACGCGCACTTTCATCAACTGCTCGTGGGCTCGGACACCCTCCTCCAACTGCACAGCACCTGGCCCTGCGTCGTGGAGGCCAGCCATCTGCTCGGGCCGCGTCATCGCCTCGCCCTGCTGCAATGGATCGCTCATGGAGCCGTGCAGATATTCCCCTTCGACGCACAAGACCTGCTGGAAATGTGCGTGTGGATGGAGCGCTACACCCAGCAGCCCCGCACCGAGATGGACATGGCCGACGGATCGCT
>JAITMN010000120.1 GCA_031277355.1 Nevskiaceae bacterium
TGCAATGCGCGCGCCTGTTGCGCCTGGCTTTCGATGCAGATGGCGCGGTCCGCGTTGCGCAGCGTTGCGGCAGCCAGCAGCGGCGAGCCGGGGTAGTGATGCGAGTTGCCCACGGCGTTGCGCAGGCTGGTCAGCGTGTCGAGATAGCGGGAGATGGCCGGGTCGGGCGCGGGGGCTGATGATGCGGTGAGCCGGTCGATGCCGTGACTGCTTTCGCCGCTCTGACGCGCATCCGGGCCGCGCAGATCGTAAAGCCCGGCTCCGGCGTGCGTGTCGATATAAACAAAACCCTTGGCTTTCCTTTGCAGCGCTGCGATCAGCGCGAGCAGCGCAATGTGTTTGTGAACGTCGGCGAAATTACCCGCGTGGAATACGTGCCGGTACTGCATTTTTCTTCTTCGCCGGCGCTTTCTTGCGTGCTGCTTTCTTCTTGGCCTTCTTCGGCGCTGCCGCTGCCGTCTTCGCAGCCGCACCGCGCCGCCCAAAGCGCCCGCGCGCCGGACGCACTGGCGCGGCGGCCAGCAACTCGCGGCACTCTTCAAGCGTCAACGTCTTCGGATCGCGCTCTTTGGGGATGCGTGCATTGCGCGTCTTGTCGGTGATGTAGGGACCGTAGCGGCCGTTCAGCACCTGAATGTCGTCCACGCCGAAATCATGAATGATGCGATTGGCGTCGGCGACCTTCTTCGCCTCGATCACCTCGATCGCCCGCTCGCGCGTGATCGTGTACGGATCATCATCCTTCAACGAAACATACTTGCTGCCGTACTTCACATACGGGCCGAAGCGACCGATGGCAACCGTCATCGCTTCGCCTTCGGGCGTTTGCCCGAGCTTGCGCGGCAATACCAGCAGCGCCAGTGCATCGGCCAGCGTGATGGTGTCCATCTTCTGCCCCGGACGCAGACCGGCGAACTTGGGCTTTTCCTCATCGTCCTTCGTGCCCACTTGCACGAAGGGACCAAAGCGGCCCATGCGCACGGAGATCGGTTTGCCGCTCTTGGGATCGGTGCCCAACTCGCGCGCCATCGCCACTTCTTCGCGGCTGACGCTGGTTTCGATCTCCTCCACCTGATCGATGAAGGGCTTCCAGAATTTTTCCAGCGGCGTGACCCAGGGCTCTTCGCCGCGCGAGACTGCATCCAGCTCATCTTCCATGTCGGCGGTGAAGCCGTATTCCACATACTTGGTGAAGTATTTGGTGAGGAAGCGATTGACGATCTTGCCAATGTCGGTGGCGATGAAACGCCGCGCGTCCATGTCCACATACTCGCGGTCGCGCAGCGTGGAGATGATCGACGCATAAGTGGAAGGGCGGCCAATGCCATGCTCTTCCAGCGCCTTCACCAGCGAGGCTTCGGAAAAACGCGGCGGCGGCTCGGTGAAATGCTGTTCACCGCGCAGCTTCACAAGCTTCACCGCATCGCCTTCGTTCATCGGCGGCAGCACATGATCGCTGTCGTCTTCCACCGTATCGTCGCGGCCTTCCTGATACACGGCGATGTAGCCGGGCGTTACCAGCGTGGAGCCATTGGCGCGCAGCACATGATGATCCTTGCCCGCGCCGGGCGCTGTGCCGGGGACCATGTCCACCGCAACGGTGTCGAACACGGCAGGGGCCATCTGACAGGCAATCGCGCGTTTCCAGATCAGCGCGTAGAGCTTGAATTGATCGGCGTCGATGCGGCCTTCCAGTTGCTGCGGCGTGATCGACGCACTCGTGGGACGCACCGCCTCGTGCGCTTCCTGCGCGTTCTTCGAGCGCGTGCGGTACACACGCGGCGATTCGGCCAAGCCTTCAGCGCCATACAGCTTTTGAATCGTTGCGCGGATGTCGGCCACGGCTTCATTGGCCAGCGACACCGAATCGGTACGCATGTAGGTGATCAGACCCACTGCGCCTTCGCCGAAGTCCACGCCTTCATAAAGCTGCTGCGCCAGCCGCATCGTGCGCTGCGCGGAGTAACCCAGCTTGCGCGCGGCTTCCTGTTGCAGCGTGGAGGTGGTGAACGGCGGGGCCGGATTGCGGCGGCGCTGCTTGCGGTCGATGGCGATCACGGTAAGCCGGCCATTGATCGCGTTGTCCGTGCCCGGTGCAGGTGCGCTTGCACCCGCAGCGCGCATCAACGCGGCTTCCACTTCACGCGCAGTGGTTTCATTCGTGAAGCTGAACTGCTCCACCTTCTGCCCCGCGAACTCGGTGAGTTTCAGCGGGAAGCGCGTCGCGTTGCCGTGCTGACCTTCGGCGTCGAGCGTCCAGTATTCCTGCGGCACGAAGGCGTCGATGGCTTCATCGCGCTCGCAGATCATTCGCAGCGCGGGACTTTGCACGCGCCCGGCCGACAAACCCTGCCGCACCTTCTTCCACAGCAGCGGCGAGAGATTGAAGCCGACCAGATAATCAAGCGCCCGCCGCGCCTGCTGCGCATTGACCAGGTCCATCGACAGATCACGCGGATTCTGCACCGCTTCACGGATCGCGTTCTTCGTGATCTCGTAAAACGCCACGCGATGCACGGCCTTGTCTTTCAGGTCGCCGCGCTCTTTCAGCAGTTCGTATAAATGCCAGGAGATCGCCTCGCCTTCGCGGTCGGGGTCAGTGGCAAGATACAGCGCCTTGCTCTTGCGCAGCGCGCGGGCAATGGCCTCCACATGCTTTTCGTTGCGCTCGATCACGCGATAGCGCATCGCGAAGTGATCGGCCGGATCGACCGCGCCTTCCTTGGGAATCAGATCGCGCACATGACCATAGGAGGCCAGCACCTCGAAGTCCTTGCCCAGATACTTCTTGATGGTCTTCGCCTTGGCGGGCGATTCGACGATGACGAGATTCTCGGCCAACGCTCTTCCCGATGGTTCAGTTGGCCGATGCCAGATCGTCGGCGTCGAACACCAGCATTTCCATTCGCTCGCAGGCCAGTTCCTGACCCGGCTGGCTCGACAGCACCATCAGCACCACCCAGCGCACCTGTTCGATGGACAGATCATCCGCATCGAGCGCCAGCAACCGGTCGATGACGATTTCGCGCTGTGCGGGTGAGAGGATTTCGGCCAGTTCCAGCGACAGCAACAGTCCACGGCAGTCCGCCGGAAGGCGCGAGAGTTCGTGGTCCGAATAGATGCGCAGCGGCTGCTGCGTTGCGGGGCTGTAAAGCTCTGCGCGTTCGCGCTCGCCCGCCAGGTCCGCCAGCCAGTCGAGTGCGCGTTCGACATTGGCCTCGCCGAAGCCGACGCTTTCCAGATCGCGCGCCAACTGCTCCCGTTCGGGAACGTCGGGGGTGTCGTCGAACATGTAGTGGTCGAAGACGTAGATCAGGATGTCGAGGACGGTGCCGTTCATGCGTTCAATCAATGCGGTTAAAGCGAGCCCCGGGCCTTTGTTCTACCCTTCCCGAAAGTTCGAGGATGAGGATCATCGAAGCGATCTGGCCTGGCTCAAGGCCCGTTCTTTCGACCAGATCATCGACGCTCGCCGGTTCGAAGCCGAGGGCATCTAACAGCATTTCGTAGTCATTGTCCAACCGTTGCCGGGGCAGGCAGGGGGGTGGTAGCGGATCAATGTATTGATTCGACTGATGATTTTCTATTGGGATTTGCACTTCTTCGAGGATGTCGGCGGCCCCGCGCGCAAGCGTTGCGCCCTCGCGCAGCAGCGCAAGGCAGCCTGCGGCCTGCGGATTCAGCGGCGAACCGGGCACGGCGAACACTTCGCGCCCGGCTTTGGCGGCCAGACGCGCCGTGATCAGCGAACCGCTGCGCGCGGCGGCTTCGACGACGGCGATGCCCCGGCAAAGCCCCGCAATGATGCGATTGCGGCGCGGGAAGTGCCAGGCGCGGATGTCCCCGCCGGGCGGCATCTCGGACACCAGCGCGCCGCCTTCGGCGATGCGCTGCGCCAGATCGACGTTGGCGGCGGGGTAGCAGCGATCAAGGCCGGTGGCGCATACGGCGATAGTGGGAGCGGCCACGGCCAGCGCGCCCTGATGCGCGGCGGTGTCGATGCCGCGCGCCAGACCGCTGGTGATGGCAAAACCGGCGCTGCCCAACTCGCGCGCCAGCGTCAGCGCGAAGCGGTGGCCGGCGGCAGTGGGGTTGCGGCTGCCGACGATGGCAAGCTGCGGGCGCAGCAGCGCGGCGAGGTTGCCTCGCACATAGAGGGCAGGCGGGGCGTCGGGCAGTTGGGCCAGTTGCGAGGGGAATTGCGGGGCGGTGCAGGGCAGCAGCGTCGCGCCGGAGGTGGCGAGCCAGGTGAGGTCAGCGTTGAGCGCGGCGTCGTCGGGGCGCGCCAGCGTTTGGCTTACAGGCGGTGGCAGGCCCCATTCGCGCAGCCTGCCGACCGGCGCGGCCAGCAGCGCCGTGACGCCTCCGGAGGCCACCAGCGCTGCGCGCAGGACGGGCGGGGGGATGGAAGGGCAGCGCAGCAGCGCGGCCCAGGCGCGGGTTTCGTCGGGGTGCAGGGTCATGGCCCATGCTAGAAGCAAAAGGCCCGCGCGAGGCAGGCCCAAAGCTGGTGTGAATGTGCAGAAATGGCTGGTTTTTGCGCGTTCGAGCGGGTTTTCTATTTCAGGATGGCTACAGCCCGATCATTTGATGGACTGCGATAAAGCGCGATGCCGCAGATGTTTATCAAATAGTTGCGGAACTGGCGGCAAACCGAGTGCGAGGACGCTTAACGCGAGGCTTCCCGAATCTGCGAATAGCGAGCGCTCAGACGTTGACTAATTTCGACTTTGCTCTGCCTCAGCAATGCGATTTCTGATGATGTCAGCATTCTCGGTGCGTTCAAGGTACCGAGCTTCTGATTGAGTAAGGCAGTCGAAGGCGTGACCGAAGCGGTCGATCCACCAATCTTCAAGGTCTTTTCCATGTTTCGCCCTCAATGCGTCCAACTGATCTTGATTCAGAGAAATTTTTGCGGAATACGGTTTGCCGGTCAAGACGGTCGCGCCAAGCACGCGCCCGCCCTTGGCCTCGATAAAACCACGCATATTGGCGAGAGTGCCGCCTTGCCCGATGAAGTCATCCACCAGGAAGTAGGCCGCGTCACGAATAACGCTTCCCTCGAATACGGCCTGCCGCGCAAGTCTGGCAAAACCATTGGCTCCGGTGTGAGCAACGATATTCGCCTGAACGATGGTGTGCTCGACGTTCAACGTCAATATATGGGCCAGTTTGTCAGCCAAGGCTTCGGGAATGGCGTTGACGCCGTGGTTCTCGAAAGCATGGGCCGAAGCCAGATACGGGCGATGCTCGCCAAGCAGACGGGCTATCTTGGCAATGCCTTCCGAAGAAACTGTGTCGTCCACCAGTATTTGGGCAGCTTCGTCATTCCCGGCTTTCGCCGCCACGTAAGCTGGGTGCCGTTTTACCCATGACTCTGGTGCGTGGATGATCACATCGGGGAAACGACCCCAAGCAACTCGGGGCGGTGTTTCGCCCGGAGGCATTTCATCGGTCACGGCGGCTCCTGGCGAAAAACGTGACCATCTCCCAAGGCGGGAATTTTATCAAACGATGATCGTTGGTGGCTTTGAGTTGTCTGCCGCGAAATAACGGTGTAGTCAGTCGTGTGAAGCGCCTCCGCGTGCAGGCTGGTTTTGCGCGCGCATTGGTGCTGACACCTGTTTTGAATCGTTGTAAGGCTGCTTTTGTTTTCGATTCTTCCCTGATTGAATGTCGGCATGTCAATGGCGACCCAGACACGGCACGAGATGCACGGGCGATGGCCGCAGGCCGAGTCGGTCGCGGATATTCGCCGCAATCTGGCAAGTGTGCATGGGCGCATCGTTGCCGCCTGCCAGCGGGCGGGACGTGACCCGACCAGCGTGCGG
Organism: Nevskiaceae bacterium; assembly: GCA_031277355.1. Lineage (GTDB taxonomy): Bacteria > Pseudomonadota > Gammaproteobacteria > Steroidobacterales > Steroidobacteraceae > ZC4RG30. The sequence goes on from JAITMN010000120.1 coordinate 5,832, forward strand.
CTGCTGCCGGTAAGCAAGACAAAGCCCGAGGCCAGCATCCGTCTGGCCTACGCCGCCGGGTGTCGGCTGCTTGGCGAAAACAAGCCCCAGGAGGCTTATCGCAAGTGGGAAGCCACGACCGATCTTGGCGATCTGCGCTGGTCGGTCATAGGTCATCTACAGACCAACAAGACCAAGCTGGTGGCGCGCTTTGCCTCCGAGTTTCAAGCGCTGGACAGCCTGCGGGTGGCCGAGGCATTGGAGCGGCGTTTGCAAGTCGAAGGTCGTTCACTGGATGTATTTGTGCAAGTCAACACATCCGGAGAAGCCAGTAAGTACGGGCTACCTCCGAATGAGACCACTGCATTTTTGCGTGCGTTGCCATCATTTCCCGCGTTGCGGGTGCGTGGCCTGATGACTCTGGCCTTGTTATCTGCCGAGGCATTCCGCGTTCGGAAATGCTTTGTGCTGCTGCGCGAACTGCGTGATCAACTGCGCCAGACGGCGCCAACGGGCATTGTGCTTGATGAACTGTCAATGGGCATGTCGGGAGACTACGAAATCGCCATTGAGGAAGGGGCCACGGTGGTGCGGGTCGGTCAAGCGATTTTTGGCGCGCGTGATACGCCGGATTCCCATTACTGGCCTACAGCATCCGAAGAGGCGAGAAACGGGCAGTGATTTTGGCGTGTCCCTTGAGTCGTCCAAGGCTGGCAAGCCAGAACCGGGAGTCGATGCGCCATAACGTTTTGCACAAAGGGTTTGGCGCCGCCTTTTTCAAGGCGTGCGCACCCCGTCGGCCACGCGCATCTCCGAGGTTGCGCCGGTGACGAGACCAAAACTCATGCGGTCGTAGGTCTTGAACACCAGCAGCGTGCCGGTGCGTTCGTCCGGCAATTGAACGTCGCTGCGGCTGGTGCACATCTTGCCCCGCTGACGCTCGCAGCCCGGATCGCTCACCTTTTCGCCGCGCTGATGCAGCGCCAGCACATGACCCACGGTCAGGCCATCGCGGCTGCCCCGGTTGATCGCCACGACGTTGTACGCGCCCACCAACTGAACGCCGTTGACGATGCCGATGATCTGCCCGTCGATGCCCTCCGGCGCGCGGCGCGGGGTGATGTCTGCGGCGAGGCGGCTCGCATCTTCGGGAAATACCAGATCGCCGCGCAGCGTTTCACGCAGCGATTCCAGCAGCACCGCATTGCTCAAATCCGAGCCGGCGGCGGGCGTGACCTGCGCCGTGGCCGTGGCCAGCGCCATGTAGCCCAGCAGATCGCCGGTGTCCGGGTCGTGCAGCGCCTCGCCCGGATGCACGATGGAGTAGCG
>JAITMN010000155.1 GCA_031277355.1 Nevskiaceae bacterium
ATCGTGAAGTTCTTTTGGCAGGAATACTGCATCGGATCGGTGGCGTTGCTGAGCCTGCCGGCGTAGTAACGGCCGGCTTTCGACAACGCACCGCGCAACGGCGTGTACTGTATGGGCGAGTTCGGTATCGTGAGCCCCGCAAGCTTGCCATACCAGTTCTGCTTCTGCGTACTATTGAATACGGCATTACCCAAAAAACGATTCGTACCCGTGCCCGTTTCATTGATCGTGGTAAACCCCACACGGTATTTGTCGTCCACGCCGACGAAGGCGCGGCTCACGGCGGTCTTCATCATGTTCAGACGTGAGCGGTAGTAGCTGTACCAATTGGCGAAGCTCTGCTGATCTGCGGCAGCGATCTTCACTATCTCGTAGCTGTTATTCCCCGCGCAGGTGGATGGCGGATTGTCCGGATCGGCTCTGTATCGGTAGTAGTAAGCGGCCCCATTGCTGTTGCTACTGCCGCTGCCGCTACCGGCGCTGAACGATGTGGACAAATTCGTCGTGTTCGAATTCGGATTGAAGCCATCATTGGGCGCTTTGGTGAAAGGGGAATTCGGATACGACGTGCCGTCGTACTTCAGCGGCGGCTCATAGATGGTGCCTGGGTTGTAATAGATGCTGTTGTAGCCGTGGTTCCGATAGCAATTCTTTTCATTGTCGTCATTGACCGAATCCGGCATGTAGGCCGAATTCATGCTGAAGGAATCGTCGAGCACGAAAAACACATTCGGCGGCACGGCCTTCGTGGAAACCGACACCAACGGCATATTGGCGAGGCTGACGGGCGCGGCGCCAACATAGGTCGAACAGAACGACGCAATGGTCGCCCAAACGACGCAGCGGACTCCGAACTTGGCTTTCATCACAGCTCTCCTGCCCTAAAAAACAACAAATGCCTGAATGAAGCGGACCGTATCGCGCGGCCCTGATATGCGCGTGGTGATCCGGAAGTAAATCTGCGAAGCGCCGCTGAGCGGTGTTTCGCCTGCGCCCGGAATTCCACGAGTGCTGTCACCGCGATCACCACGACCCTGCTGCGAACACGCCACGGTTGAAATCTCGGGATTGCCCGGCGTGTTGCAGACGCGGTTGATGACATAGGTGACGGTGTAACCCTCAGCCACGCCGGTGGAACCGGCCGATACGGCCTTCATCGGACAAGCAGCCGCGACGCTGCCATCAACGTCCCAAGTCACATCGTCTGCGGGGTTGTTGGGCGTGCGCTGGCCCGTGAGGTCACAGCCGTCTTGTATGCTGGCCCAATAGCCGTTGGCCGGCGCGTCGGCCCACAGATCGGCATTGGAAGCAAAACCGTTGAACCACTTGATGGCCGCTTCGGTACCCGCATCGCCTGAGGATTGCGCCGTCTTCTTGAAGCCCAGATTGCCCGCGATCAGCGTGGCCGTGTCGGTGCTGCGCAGCATGGCCGCAGCCGCCAACGCCATGATCAGCAGCGCCACCAGCACGACGACCAGCGATATGCCGCGTTGTGATGCGTTGCGCGACTTCATGAGCCGGACCAGATCACGTTGATGAGGGGAATCACGACGCTGAGCGTCTGGTAGCGGTAGTTCTGTTCACCGCCGCTGGGATCGTATGTTTTTTCATCGCCCAGAGCATCGTCGGGCCACAGCACCAGCGAAGTGGGCGCGACAGCCCCACCTTCGCGATTGGAGCGCGTGACGATGGCCACGCGCACCGCCTTGATGCGGGAAATCTGCTGCGGGCCGAGAAAACCGGCCCAGGAACCGTCGGCGTCCACCCATTGACTGACGGCGTTGCTGTCCGCATCGGCGATGCCATATTGAGCCTGCAAGTCCACCACCTGCGAAGCCACGGACTCAGTGTTTGCCATCGTGGGAGTCGATTCTTCCAGCACGTTGTACCACTTCAGGTCGCAACTGTTCGTGGCCGAAGGCGCATCGCCGTCGTTGCACACGATCTCAAAGCGGCGGATGCCGAAATTCCCGAGATTGACGACGCCATCTCCCAACCCATACGTCATCGGCGTGTCGAAGGCCACGGTGGGGTCTTCGGGGTTGTAGGGGGAATCTTCCGCGCTGTGTTCCAGAAACCAGTCGACGTTGCCCGCATCGGCGGACACCGGCGTGGCCTTGGTCACTTCCAGCATCGTGCAGAGCTGAAGCGGATCGGCAGCCACCACCAGCGCCAGCGTTCGCGTGCCGTTGGCCTGATTCGCGGCCACTTTGCTGAACCCCGAACTGTCGCTCACGGTGATGTCGTCGATGGCCGCACTCATCCCCTGCGTCAACTGGCTGGGTCCCAAGCCCTGCTCGGCATTGCTGCGCATGATTTCGATTTGATCCGGCGCGTTGCCACCACCGTCGATGATGCGTACCGGCATCGGTGCATTGCCGTTGTACGCGTTCGACTGACTGATGATGTTGATGCCGTTCTGGCAACGCACGCCGACGGTGCCATCGTCCACGGTGTAGCCGGCTCCGGCCATGCGCACTTCGCGCTCAACCGCAAACATGCCCAGCGAGACGTTGATCTCGGCATCGTTGCTGCCCGACACGGTCTGGCGGCGCGTCTGATAGGTGGTGAGCACTTGCAACACCACGACGCCGGTGATGGCGGCGATGGCCAACGCCACCATCAACTCAACCAGTGTGAAGCCTCGCGCGGTGGTTTTCATGATCCGGGACCCGCGATGGTGGCGACGACTTCGTGAGTGCTGCGGGCTGTTGCGCTGGGCGCCTGCCAGGTGATCGTTACCGTGACGACATTGCCATTCACCGTTACGGTGCGTGTGCCGCTGGGCAGTTCCGGCACGGCGGCATCCTCCTCTGCATAACTGGCCAGATTGCCGCGATCCACCCACATGCGGCCCAGTTGGCTGTCGGCCACTGCGGCGGCGGTGGAGCGATACTGCACCGCGCCGGTATCGGTTACCGCCGATGCCAATGCGCGCAGCAGACCCACCACGCCCAGCGAGAACAGCAGCATCGCCACGAGCACTTCGGTCAGCGTTGCGCCGCGTTGGCCGGTTGCACTGCGTTGCAGGTTCATAGCACGCAGGCCCTGGGATCGGTTGATTCGACGCTGGGCTGGCACAGACGCGAAGCGCCCGTCCCGAGTATCTCGATGCGCAGCGGACGATAGTTCACGTTCTCCGACGGAGAAGCAGACTCGATGTTGATCATCGCCAACGGCGCGCTGCCGCCGGCATTTTTCGTGGCGCGGCCAAAGCTGTCGTAGGTGATGCGGTCGGCGTCGGCCGGATCGGCGGCTATCGTCAACCCGGTTGCGCCTTCCTTGCCGCTGCCCTGATGCAGCAGTGTCTCTGAGCTCTCGTCAATCACGCTCCAGCCGGTAGCGTCACGAATGAACACGACGTTGCGGTTCCGGCGAACCGCTTCGGCGCGCGCCAGCGTCAGACCGTTCTGCAATGATTCAGCGGCGGCCCGGATGCGCCCGTTCTTGACGAACAGGCTCATGTCCGGCGCGGCGATGGCCACGAGAATGGCGGCGATGGCGATGGTGGTCACCAGCTCCATCAACGTGAAGCCGCGTGCGACGCGATTGTGGGCGAGGCGGCTCATCAGCAGACGCCTCCGCTGCGGTCGATCCAGCAGGTGGCGGTGCCGGTGTTCCAGGGGCTCTGCGTGGTGCGCACGTTGGCCTGATTGATGGTGTAGGTGAAACCTTGCACGGTGCCAGAGCCGGTGGCAGTGATCGTGTAGGTGGTATCAGTGCGCGCAGGCGTATCGCAGTTGTAGGTGAACTTGCTGCCCGACCTTGGCACAGGACAAGGCACCGTACCCGTATAAGTGCGATTGTCGAGAAAGTATTGTTCCATGGCAACGCGCCCGGTAGACAAATCCGCCAACGCATCCTCCACCGCCGCGCGGCGTATATGCTGGGTGTACGAAGGCACGGCGATCGACGCGAGGATGGCGACCACCACCACCACGATCATCACTTCGATCAGCGTGAACCCCCGGTTTGCGCGTTCCATGTCATTACCCCTGGATGCGAAATCTCGCACGGGAATTCTATCAACGAAGTGCGAATGTTCGATTCCAGCCACACAGGCTGTGATGCGCGACACAGTAGACCCACGTTGGATTTAACTTATGCGAACCATACCAAAGACGCCATGCGGCCCGTGGCCGCATTTTCGCCGGCGTGCGTGTCGCGGCGGTGGGACCAGAAGCGGGCCGGATCGGCGTAGGTGCAGAAGTTGCCGCCGCTGATTTGATGTACGCCGACTGTCGCAAGACGGCGACTGGCGAGCGCGTACAAGTTGCATTGCCAACGGCCTCGTGCGTTGGCGGTGAAGGCGTCTGCGGCGGTGGGGTCGGTGGCGAGGAAGGCGTCGCGTACCTCTGCGCCCACCTCGAAATGCGCGGGGCCGATGGCGGGGCCGAGCCAGGCGAGGATTTGCGCGCCGGGCGTGGCCTTGGCGCGCAGCGCGGCGACGGTGGCTTCGAGCACACCGGCGGCCAGTCCGCGCCAGCCGGCGTGGGCAGCGCCGACGGCGGAGGCATCGGCGGCGGCCAGCAGCACGGGCAGGCAGTCGGCGGTCTGGATCGCGCAGACCACGCCGGGGCGGGCGGTGACGGCGGCGTCGGCGGTGGGCGTGGTGGTGGGAGTGGTGATGGGGTGCGCCGGCGCGTCGAGGTCGGCCACGGTGATGCCGTGTACCTGCTTCAGCCAGTGCGCGGGAGCCGGTAGCCCCGCCAACGTGCGCAGCCGATCGCGGTTGGCGGGCTGATCCGGGCCGAAACTGCCCGCACCCTTCAACGTGGACAGCGCCCGCACGCCGCGCGGGGCGGGCCAGTCGGGGGTGATGAATGGAGGTGTGTCGGTCATGGGCGGTGATGCTGCGGCAATTTCATTCCCGCCGCGAGTTTTTGCGCAAACACGCCAGATTTGGCGCGTGACGCGCGGGGGTGGCTGGGCACAGCATCAACGCGCGGCGTCGGCAGCCTTGAAGACGCGCCCCGTGCCGTGAGTCGAGTGTCAAAAATATTTTCCCAACCGCTTGGGTTTTTAGGTAGGATCGAACATGCCAACATTGCTGCGATTCAACGGGCTGCGCGTAGCCATCTATCCCAACGACCACCGGCCTGCGCATGTCCATGTGATCGGAGCCAGTGTTGAGGCCGTGTTCATTCTCAACTGCCCCGCCGGGCCGCCGGAATTGCGTGAAAATTTCGGTTTTCCCCGGCAGGAGTTGAATGGCATTGCTGGCCCTTTGATGGCGGAACTGGCCAGCCTGTGTGCGGCCTGGAGCAAGATTCATGGACATCTCTGAGCACGATTTTCAGCAGGCCGACGCAAAGGCCAAAGCAACGCGAGCGGCGGGCCATGCGGTGTCTGCCCGCTACGACGCCCTCGAAGGCCGGATCGCCGTTGCGCTGAACACGGGGGTGCACATCACCTTCCCCGTGGAACTGGCCGAAGGGCTGGCCGGCGCGACCGCCGCAGACCTCGCCGACATTCAGATCACCCCCGCCGGAACGGGGCTGCACTGGCCACGCCTCGACGCCGATCTCTACATCCCCGCGCTGCTGCAAGGGGTTTTCGGCTCCAAGCGCTGGATGGCGCGGCAACTCGGCGCGGCGGGCGGCGCGGCGCGCAGCGAGGCGAAGAAAGCGGCGGCAAGGGTCAACGGGAGCAAGGGCGGGCGTCCGCGCAAGCGCGCGCTCGCGCAGGTAACGCAGCCGCCTCGCGCGGGCGCGGGGCCAGTCAGCCGCCGCTCTGCCGCAACGCTTCCAGCAACGCGGTGAAGTCCCCCGGCAGCGGGCTTTCCACGTCCACCACCGGCTTGCCGCTCACCGGATGCGCAAAGCGCAGCCGCGCCGCGTGCAGCGCCTGACGCCCGAAGGCCGCCAGCGCCGCGCGCTGTTCGGCCGACGCGCCCGCCGTGAGCTGACGACGGCCACCGTACAGCAGATCGCCCACCAGCGGGTGCCCGATATGCGCCAGATGCACGCGAATCTGGTGCGTGCGGCCGGTCTCCAACTGCACGCGCAGCAGCGTGTGCGCGGCGAAACGCTCGGCGATGCGGTAGTGCGTGATCGCGTCGCGGCCATCGGCGCGCACGGCCTGCTTCAGCCGGTCGGTGCGGTGGCGGCCGATGGGGCGGTCCACGGTGCCGCCGCCGGTCATCGCGCCCACGCACAGCGCCAGGTATTCGCGATGCACGTCGTGGTCGGCCAGCATCCGCACCAGCGCCGTGTGCGCCGCAAGCGTGCGCGCCACGACGAGCAGGCCGCTGGTGTCCTTGTCGATGCGGTGAACGATGCCGGCGCGCGGCACCGAAGCAAGCGCCGGATCAAGCGCCAACAGCGCGTTTTGCAGGGTGTGCTCGCGGTTGCCCGCGCCCGGATGCACCACGAGGCCGGCCGGTTTGTCGATCACGAACAGATGCGGGTCGCGCCAGGCCACTTTCAGCGCGATGGATTCGGGCAGCACGCGCTCATCCGGTGGGGTTTCGGCAATCACGCGCACGCGCTCGCCGCCGAACACCGGCGTGCGCGGCAGTGCGCTGCGGCCGTCCACCGTCACCGCCCCGACCTTCACCCAGGCCGCCAGCCGCGAGCGCGAATACTGAGGCAGCGCGGCGGCCAGCGCCTGGTCCAGACGTATACCCCCGGGCGATTCCGGCAATTGCAGTTCGTGGACGGGGGATGAGAGGGAACTGAGCGTGGAGGTCATTCGTCTATACTAGCCCCATGCCCAAGACAATCGCCCGTAGTGGTGGCTGGCTGTTGCTGCCGCTGCTGCTCATTCTGGCTGCGTGCAGCAGCAGTTCCCAGCAAACCCGCCTGGCCCGGCTCACGCCCGAAGCGCTGTACCAGCAGGGCCAGCGTGCGCTGCGCGCCGGCAATTACGATGAATCCATCCGCGTTTACGAAGCGCTGAACTCGCGCTATCCGTTCACGGCCCAGGGCCGGCAGTCGCGCCTCGACGTGATCTACGCCTACTACAAAATCGGCGAGAAGGAATCGGCCAAGGACGCCGCCGACACCTTCATCCGCGAAAACCCCACGCACCCGCGCATCGACTACGCCTGGTACATGCGCGGCCTGATCGACTTCGAGCGCACGCCGCAGGCCATCGAGCGCTGGTTGCGGGTTGATCTGTCGGAGCGCCCGCCGTCCACTGCGGGCGAGTCGCTGCAATCGCTGCGCACCGTGGTCGAGCGCTTCCCGAAAAGCGCCTACGCCGACGACGCGCGCAAGCGCATGGTCTATCTGCGCAACCGCCTCGCCGATCACGATCTGGGCATCGCCGGCTACTACGCCTCGCGCCGCGCCTGGGTGGCCGCCGCGCAGCGCTCGCAGCAGGTAATCGAGGAATACGACGGCGCGCCAGCCGTGAAAGATGCGCTGCGCCTGCTGATTCGCAGCTACAACGAGTTGGGGTTCATGGAGTTGGCGGAAAACGCCAAGCAGGTGTTCGCCGCGAACTACCCCGGCGAGCCGCTGGAGAATGTGGAGAAGGGGGATAGTTGGTGGAGGTTTTGGTCGTAG
>JAITMN010000162.1 GCA_031277355.1 Nevskiaceae bacterium
GACCTTGAAATGATTGAAATGCTGCGCCGTATTCACGGCGTGCTGGGCACGCTGATGTATGCGGGCAATTGCTACATCGTGCTGTATGACGATCAGCGCGAGACGATGCGCTTTTTGTACTTCGCCGACAAACTCGATCCGTGGGTTACCGATCCGGACTACGAATTTCGCGACGAATTCCTGCGCAGCAGCCTGACCTACGGACTGGTGCGACATGGTCAGCCGATACGCGGTCCATCGGCCGAAGTGCGCAAGGTGCTGGGTATTCCCCACGACCCGCGTCACGGCCCGGATAGCCTCGACTGGCTGGGCGTGCCGATGAAACGCGGTGATCGGGTCATCGGCGCGGTGGTGGTGCAGAACTACGACACGCCGGCCAGCTACGACGACGCGGATCGGCTGCTGCTGGGCTATGTGGCGCAGCACATTCTCACCGCCGTCGAACGCCGGCAGATGCACATCGACATGGAGCAGCGCATCGACGCGCGCACGCGCGAATTGCAGATCGCCAACCGCGAACTCAACGCCGAAATCAACGAACGCAAGCGCGCCGAAAAATTGCAGTCGGCGCTGTTTCGCATCACTGATCTGGCGATGAGTTCGGAGAATCTGCAAAGCTTCTACGCCGACGTGCATGCGGTGGTCAACGAACTGATACCGGCGCGCAATTTCTTCATCGCGTTGCTGTCCGACGATGGAACCTCGCTGGAATTTCCCTACTACAGCGATGAACACGACGAGCAGCCTGCGCCGCGCAAGCGTGGCGTGGGGCTTACCGAGTTCGTCATCGACAAGCAAAAGCCGCTGCTGGTGGATCGGGCGGGCCTCGATGCATTGATGGAACGTGGCGTGTTGTATGAACATGGCTCGCGCTCGCAGTCGTGGCTGGGTGTGCCGCTGCTCAGCGATGGCCGCGCCTTCGGCGTGGTCGCGGTGCAAAGCTACACGCCGGAGATTTTCTTCACGTCGAGCGATCAGAGCCTGCTTGCGTTCGTGGCGGCGCATATCGGCAATGGTTTGTCGCGGCAGCGCGCGCAGGAACGGCTGCGCAGTGCGCACGCGGAACTGGAACAGCGCGTGCAGGAGCGCACGCGCGAACTGGCCGACGCCAATTTCAACTTGATGACGGAAATCAGCGAGCGGCTCAACGCCGAACAACGCCTGCTGCATCAGGCCACACACGACAGCCTCACCGGGCTGCCCAATCGCGCGCATCTGCGTGAGTGTCTTGCCACCGCGTTTGCCGATGCGCAGCGCGATGCGCGCGAAGCCTTCGCCGTGCTGTTCATGGACCTCAATCGCTTCAAGCTGGTCAACGACAGCATCGGTCACGCGGCCGGCGACAACATGCTGGTGGAAATCGCGCAGCGCATCGTGCGCGAGGCCGGCGCGGGCAATGTGGTGGCGCGGCTGGGCGGCGATGAATTCGCGGTGCTGGTGCGGCGCATCGCCGACAACTTCGAGGTGGCCGCCGAACTTGCCGACAGACTGCTCGCGGTGCTGGGCCAACCGATGTGGGTGGCCGGTCGCGAGTTGTTTCCATCGACCAGCATCGGCATCGCGTTCTGGCGTCCGCACTATCGCAACGAGGAAGACCTGCTGCGCGACGCCGACGCGGCGATGTACCGCGCCAAATCACGCGGCGGCGACTGCTGCGAATTGTTCGACGAGGCGATGCGCGAAGCGGCAATGCGCGCACTGGACTTCGACGCGGACCTGCGCCGCGCGATCAACAATCGCGATTTCGTCGTGCACTACCAGCCCATTGCGCGCATCAGCGACGGGCAGGTGGTGGGTCACGAAGCGCTGCTGCGCTGGCGTCATGAAAAGCATGGGTTGTTGACGCCGGGCGAGTTCGTGAGCCTGTGCGAACACAACGGCCTGATCGAACAGATCGACTGGCTGGTGTACGAACAGGTGGCGGCGCATCTGGCGCGCGACGGCGAAGGCTATGTGTCGGTGAATGTGTCGCCGCTGCACTTTCACTCGGCGGATTTTGCCGAACGCCTGCTGGCGACGCTGACCGCCGTCGGCGCCGAACCCTCGCGGCTGCGGCTGGAAATCACCGAAGTGGCGCTGCTGGAAGACACGCCGCACACGCTGCGCTGCATCAGCATCCTGCACGAACATGACGTGCTGGTGTTTCTCGACGACTTCGGCACCGGCTTTTCGGCGCTGTCGTATCTGCATCGCTTCCCGATCTCGGTGCTGAAAATCGATGGCAGCTTCATCACCGGCATCGCCGACCGCCAGCGGCCGGAGAACCTGGCAGTGGTGCGCGCCATCGTCGTGCTGGCGCACACGCTTGAAATGGAGACTGTTGCCGAAGGCGTGGAGACGCCGGAGCAGTTGCAGGCGCTGCGCGAGTTGGGCTGCACCTATGTGCAGGGGAAATTGATTGGAGCGCCAAGCGCGCAGATCGGCGGCGGGCAGACACCTACCGCGCCGTGATCTGATCAAACACGCCCTTGTCGGCGAAGTGTTCCTTCTGCGCCTTGGCCCAGCCGCCGAATTCCTCGATCGTCACCAGATTCAGCGTCGGGTATTGCGCGGCGTACTTGGCGGCGACTTGCGGGTCGCGCGGGCGATAGAAATTCTTGGCGATGATTTCCTGTCCTTCCTTTGAATACATATGGTTCAGGTACTCGGTGGCCACTTCGCGCGTGCCACGGCGCAGCGCCACCTGATCGACCACTGCAACCGAAGGTTCCGCAAGGATGCTCAGCGAGGGCGTCACCACTTGCACCGTGTCTGGTCCCAGTTCCTTCACCGCGAGCAACGCTTCGTTTTCCCAGGCCAGCAGCACATCGCCCAATCCGCGCTGCGCGAACGTCGTGACGGCGCCGCGTGCGCCGGCATCCAGAACCGGCACGTTCTTGAACAACTTGGTGACGAACTCCCTCGCGGTTACGTCGTTGCCGCCGGGCTGATGCTTCGCCCATGCCCACGCGGCAAGGTAATTCCAGCGCGCGCCTCCCGAAGTCTTGGGATTGGATGTCACCACCGACACACCGGGCTTGATCAGATCGCCCCAATCCTTGATGCCTTTGGGATTGCCCTTGCGCACGAGAAATACGATGGTCGACGTGTACGGCGCGCTGTTGTTCGGCAAGCGGCTTTCCCAATTGGCTGCCAGCAACTTGCCGGTGGCAACGATGGCGTCCACATCCGCCGCAAGCGCCAGCGTCACGACATCGGCTGAAAGACCATCGATCACCGAACGCGC
>JAITMN010000266.1 GCA_031277355.1 Nevskiaceae bacterium
CGCAGCGAATAACCATTGGCGCCCTGATACGTCTCGCTGGTGCGAAACAGTCCCAAACTGGATTGATGACTGCCCGGCTTGTTCGAAAAATGCTGCGACAGGTTATCGCCGGTGGCCGCACCATGCGCCACGCGCTCGGCGTACAGCAGCTTCGCCGCCGTCAGATCAAACACCCACAGGCGCTGCTCGGCCGAAGGCTTGGAGTAGTCGATCACCGCGAGCCGGCGCGCGGGGCGCTCGGCGGCCTGCTGCGTGGCGCAGTCCATCGCATCCACGGCCAGCGCCAACGCATCGGGATTGATGTTCGGCGCGGCCTGCAACAGCCGCGAAACCAGCGCGGGCTGCGAGGCGGTGCGCGCCAGCACGACCGGCGCGAGGGCCAATGCCGCGATCAGGGTCAGGGCGGTGCAGGTTTTGTTCATCATGGCCGCAAATCTACACGCAAGGCGGGACAGGGTTTCCCCCAAAATCCCGAATCTGCACCCAGCGTACACTTTTCGGGGCCGCGAAACACCCCCGGACGCGCCCCGCCCCGCCTACGGCTTGCGGGCCGCCTTCACCGTGGTCCCGTCGCGGATCGCGTCGGTGCCGTGCTCGACGATCAGATCGCCGGCCTTCAGCTCGCCGAACACCTCGACCAATCCCTTGTCATTGAGACCCGTGGTCACGTCCACCCACTTGGCGATATCACCCTCCACGACGATGACGAACTGGCGCTGCTGATCGTTGGCGATCGTGCCCGGCGGCACGCGCAATGTGGGATAGGACCGCGTGATCGGCCAGTTCACCGACGCAAAACTGCCGGCGGTCAACTCGGCGCTGCCCGGCACATCGGCCTCCACCATCATCGTGCGCGTGCGCGGGTCCACCGCTTGCGCCATTCGCGTGATCGGCGCGTTGAAGGTCTTGCCCGGCGCGCTGGGCGTGGTGAAGGAGATCGTCTGACCCACGGCGGCGCCCTGAATGTCGCTGGCCGGCACAGCCACGGTGAGCCGCAATTTGTCGATCTTCGCCAGTTGCAGAATGGGCAGACCCGACGCGCCAGACACACCTGCAATCGCGCCCGGATGCAGATTGCGCGCGGTGATGACGCCATCGAACGGCGCGCGGATCGTCAGGTACCCGGTCATTTCGCGCGCACTGCGCAGCGCTTCGTCTGCTGCTTCGGCCGCCGCTGCTGAAGCCGCCGCCAATTGGCGCGCGACTTCCAAGTCATTATCCGCAATGATGCCCGGTGTTTTCGCCGCCGCCGACGCAAGGCGCTCGTAGGTGGCCCGATCCGACACCAGCGTGGCGCTTGCCGCGCGATAGTTCGCAGCCGCCTGCGCCTGCTGCGCCGTGATTTCCGGAGCCGACAAACGCACCAGCACATCCCCGGCGCGCACGTGCGAACCACGATCCACCGCGATGGACTCCACGAAGGCTTGCACCTTGGGATACAGATCGGCGCTCTCGAAGGGCAAGAATTGGCCGGGCAACGCAACCGAAGTCGATAGCACCGCGCTTTCGACCGGCACCACCACCACTTCGGCAACACCCGGCGGCGGTGCACTGGGCGCGACCTGCGGCGGCCGCTCACATCCGGCGATCAGCGCCGCGCAGATTCCTGCAATCGCAAGCACTCTCATTCAGACGTCTCCATTCCGAAGGCAGAATCGTCCGGATCGAGCGACGCGCCACGCGCGGGCACGCGGCGCATCACGAACCCAAACACCAGCGGCAGAATCAGCAGCGTGGCAGCCGTTGCCGCGAGCAGGCCGCCAATCACGGCGCGTCCCAGCGGCGCCGTCTCGGCCCCGCCGCCAATGGCCAACGCCATCGGGATCATGCCGGCAATCATCGCCATGCTGGTCATCAACACCGGACGCAGCCGTTCCGACACCGCGCGGCGCGCGGCTTCAAACGATGGCAACCCCTCGCGCCGCGCTCGTTCGGCAAACGTCACCACCAGAATCGCATTGGCGAGCGCAACGCCAATGGCCATGATCAGCCCCATGAAGCTTTGCAGGTTGAGGCTGGTGTCGGTGATGAGCAGCAACAGCAACGCCCCGGCCAGCACTGCGGGAATCGTGGACAGCGCCACCAGCGCCAGCCGCAACGATTGAAAGTTCGCCGTCAACAGCAACAGCATCACCAGCAATGCCAGCGCCAACCCCACTCGCAGATTCCCCAGTATCTGGCCCAGCACGGCCGGCTGACCGCGCACTTCAACCACAACGCCTCTGGGCGGCTCGCCCGCCGCAGCAATTGCATCGCGAATCTCACGCTGCGCCAGACCCACATCGCCTGCGTCCAGATTGGCCGTTACGCTCACCAGCCACTGACCATTCTTGCGATCCAGCTCACCCGGCACGGTTTGCTGACGCACCGTGGCGACCTGCCCCAACGACACCTCGCCATCCACGCCCGGCACTGGAATCGCCGACAGCGCGGCCTCGCTCGTCATCTCCGGTTGCGGCGCCTGCACCTGCACCTGATAGCTGATCCCCGAGCGCGGATCGCGCCAGTAATTCGGCGTAACGAAACGTGTGGATGACGTGGCGGCAACCACCGCCTGACCAATCTGCTCAGCCGTTGTCCCCAACTGCCCGGCGGCCACGCGATCGATGCGCACATCCAGATT
>JAITMN010000275.1 GCA_031277355.1 Nevskiaceae bacterium
GTTGAACTCAAACAGCCGTCTAGCGACGGTTGGACCATGTGGAAGTCAGCACGCTTTCGCGCTGGGGCAAATCTTGAACCCCTATGTCACCCGTTACAGGCAACCTTTCGCTTTTTCCACAATCTCATACCCCCTCACCCAACAGGTTGCCTTGCGGCTTCCCTGCCCGTGCGCCGAAGCGCGCAGGCGGGTGATGGGGCTTACCACGTTCCCTGAATTGCCGATGCCGCTTGCGCGGCGTCTATCCATTTAGGGTCTGCCTTTTCTGGGGTTATCCGATGACGACGTATGTCCAACCCTTACGGACATATCCGACAACGCACCTTTTGGTTATGGTCTGTCAGCAGATTTGACCATTCACTGCTTACCCAGATTCAAACGGCAGTTCACTTGCATTACCCGTATGGAACTCGCCTAGCCCCTCAACCACCTTTCTGCTGGCAGTATCCGGCACCAATCCTCGCGGATTGGCGCCACCGCTTGCGCGGGGGAACATTGTCCGGCGGGCTTCACACAACACCGTTACCAGTGTTGCATGCCACCGTAGGCGACTTGTGGTCGTACACAAGGTCACAGCACCGTGCGGTTTTACGGCAAAGAGTGTGACAAGGCAAAACAGGGCATGTGCTGCCCTGAGTGACGTGAATAAGGCCCCTTGCGAGACCAGTTGTAGGGCGAAATAGCGCCTGTGGGGCTTGGGGAGAATCCAAGCGCCAATGCCTACAATCAGATAAGTATGGGAAACCCCGTTCCTTCTGACAAAAGCACGCCGCATCACTGAGGGAATCCCAAGCGATACGGCCACAAGGATCAGGAATGATCCTCTATGACTAAGAGGCGCACCGGGAGGTGCGCGAAGTTTATTCCGTCGGGCTCCTGGCAGGAGTGGGTACCTGCCGTAGTGCGTGCTAGAGCCGAAACGCACCTATGGGCTTGGTGACACAACGTGTCGCACAAGGGCGCGCAGTATAGTGGGGTACGCCGCGCGGTACAAGCACTGCCTGCAAGAAATTAATCACCCCGCGCCTGGGCCGCCGGCCGGAACGCCGGCAGCCCCATTTCTCGCAAGGCCCCGGTCAGGCGAGGCCGGTCAGCACGCGGCGCGCCAGACGCTCGCTGCCCGTCAGCTCGGTCAGGTGGTGCAACTGATTGCTCTCATAGGCCTGGTTGAAGGTGGCCACGTCCAGCGCCAGCACCTTGCGGAACGCCTTGACGGCCTCTTCGCCATTCTTGGAGGCAACCCGTTCGCCGTGCATCGAGATCACATCGACCATCGCCAACGGATAACGCACCGGCAAACCAATCTTCACATGCACCATGCCGATGTTCAGGCGCTTCTGCGCATACGCATCGTCGTAGTTGCCGCCGAACAGTTCGACGAACCAATTGGCCAGTGTGCCGCCCAGACGCTTCTGATCGGTGATGAATTCCTTGGCCGCCTCATGTGAAAGCAGGCGTCCGTAGAAATCTTCAACCAGCGCCGGCGCAACAGCCTTGGCGTCTTCCTGCAAACCGGCAAGCAGTGCGCACTCTGCCGGCGTGAGGTTCATCAGTTCACGAAGTTCGCGTACAACCGCCGTATCTTTGACAGCCCAGCTCATTCGTTCATCACTCACTGCATCCCCCTTACAAAACGTCGGCAAGCTGCGCGATGGTGTCGCCGACTTCAATGCTGATCAAACCCACATTGCAGTCCAGCGGCGCCACCAACGACAAACACGCCTTGGTGCCCACCAGGTACATGAAGATGCGGCCATCGCTGGCCTGCAAACTCAGCTCACGCAACTGACCCGTCTTCAGCGTCTCGGCGATACGGCGACCAACGCCCAGCGCCGTGGCTGACATCGCGGCCACTCGTGCGGCTTCAACCGACTGGTCGTTGATGACCTGCACGATGGGCATGCCGTCGAGCGTGCTCAGCAGACTGCCCTTGAGGCCGCCGATCGAGCGGTTCATACGTTCCAGCGCCGACTGCAATTGTTCTTGCTTGCTCATCTTTACGTCTCCTGTGTGGTCTTCAAAAATCACAACTGTTGCATCAATCGAATCAATGCTCGTTTGGCGCTGTCAACGTTCTCGGCGTTGATGGCGATGACCTGCTCCAGCGGCAGATCGAAATAGGCGGCAATGTCCGCGGGCTGCCAGGCTTTCTCCGCCACGTCATTGCGGGTGCTGACAACGATGAAGGGCACCGACTGGCGGCTGGTGACGAATTCGAGAATTCGCCGCGCGTGCGGAAAATCTCCGGGGCGATCACAGGCCACCAGCAACAGCAGGCCCAGCGCGCCTTCACTGAGAATGTCCCACATGAAATCAAAACGTGTTTGGCCGGGAGTGCCAAACAGGTGAATCAGATAATCACCCAGATCGATCTGGCCGAAATCAAGCGCAACGGTGGTGTGCGTCTTGCCGATGTTCTCGCTGCTGCGCTCATCGGTGTCAACCACTTCGGTTTGAGACAGCGTGCGAATGAAGGTGCTCTTGCCCGCGCCAACGGGACCGGAGACGACGACTTTCAGAGGAACTTTTGTCATTTCAGAATAAGACCCAGCAGGCGCTGACCCAGAGAGCGCCGTTCTTTCTTTTTGGGAACGTCGGACTGTTCGACGTATGCACGCACCGGCCAGATTTTTTTGATCTCGCGCAGGGATTGCAGATGCCATTGCACGGCTTCCAGCTCCATCGCCAACTCATCGCTGAGTTGCTGGGCGCTGGCGCCGCGTTCCAGTTGCGCGCCGCATCGTTGCAGGAAAGCGTCGAGAATCGGATCAAGACGCACGTTGCGTCCCTTGATCAGCACGAAGCAGGTTTGCGGATGCGGCAAATCATCGGCTTTGATTCGCGTCTGCGCCGGTGATGATGGCGCGTCGGCTGGCGGCAGCAGACGTTGCCAATCCAGTTGCAGCGTGGCCGCCAACGGACGATCGTCCTCGCGCTGATCGAAATGAAACGAGCCCTGCCCTTGCACGAAGCGCTTGAGCAGCGATGCGGCTTCATCCACCGATTCGATGCTGCGCTCCAACGTGATTCGCACGATCTGCGCATCGGAAAGCTGCATGTGCATGCGACTGCCGTCGTCGGACTCCAACAACAGCGCGCCGGGACGTCGACCGATCATCGAAATCACTTCGCGCAGAGAAAAATCCGAGAGCTTTCCGAAAATGGCCAACTTGGCCGACTCCTGCAAGCGTTGAGGAACCCGAATCGGGAACTTGGTGACGGATTATTCCGCATTGAGCCGATACCGTCGACCGGTTCGAGCCATTACAGGAGATGCGGTTGTGAAGAAAGCATCGCAAGGGATGCCAGGCACCTGAGGATACAGGTGCGAAAATCGGCCAGGATCAGCGTTGATCCTGGCCGAATGCGATCAATTCAACTTGATCTGAACGTCCACGCCAGCCGGTAATTCCAGCTTCATCAGCGCATCGACGGTCTTGTCCGTGGGGTCAAGAATATCCATCAAGCGCTTGTGCGTGCGCAGTTCAAACTGATCACGCGCATCTTTGTCGCCATGTGGCGACACGAGAACAGTGAAGCGCTCCATCTTCGTGGGCAGCGGCACGGGGCCACGCACCGTTGCACCGGTGCGCTTGGCCGTCTCGACGATTTCCCGCGCCGAAGTGTCGATCAATCGGTGATCGAACGCCTTGAGGCGGATACGAATGTTTTGATTCGCCATGATGGGTTATGCCTTACTTCAGAATCTTCGAGACGACGCCTGCACCGACGGTGCGGCCACCTTCACGGATGGCAAAGCGCAGGCCGGCATCCATCGCAATGGGGGCAATCAACTCCACCGTCATCTTGATGTTGTCGCCGGGCATCACCATCTCGGCGCCGCCATCAAGCTCCACCGAACCGGTCACGTCCGTCGTGCGGAAGTAAAACTGCGGACGATAGCCCTTGAAGAACGGCGTGTGACGGCCACCCTCCTCCTTCGTCAGCACGTACACCTCACACTCAAACTGCGTGTGCGGGGTGATCGAGCCGGGCTTGGCCAACACCTGACCGCGCTCCACATCCTCGCGCTTCGTGCCGCGCAGCAGAACGCCCACGTTGTCGCCCGCCTGACCTTCGTCCAGCAGCTTGCGGAACATCTCAACACCCGTGCAGGTGGTCTTGACCGTGGGCTTCAATCCCACAATCTCCACTTCCTCGTTCACCTTGATGATGCCGCGCTCAATACGGCCCGTGACTACCGTGCCACGACCCGAGATGCTGAACACATCCTCCACAGGCATCAGGAAGGGCTTGTCCACTTCGCGCTTGGGCACGGGGATGTACTTGTCCATCTCCGCCACCAACTGCTCTACGGCCTGCACGCCGATGGGGCTCTTGTCCCCTTCCAGCGCCTTCAGTGCCGAACCCACCACAATCGGGGTCTCGTCGCCGGGGAACTTGTAGGTGGACAGCAGCTCGCGCACTTCCATCTCCACCAGTTCCAGCAGTTCCTTGTCGTCGACCATGTCGGCCTTGTTCATGAACACGACGATGTAGGGAACGCCCACCTGACGGGCCAGCAGGATGTGCTCGCGGGTCTGGGGCATCGGGCCGTCGGCGGCGGACACCACCAGAATCGCGCCGTCCATCTGGGCGGCGCCGGTGATCATGTTCTTCACATAGTCGGCGTGGCCGGGGCAGTCCACGTGCGCGTAGTGGCGCTCGTCGGACTGATACTCCACGTGCGAGGTGGAAATCGTGATGCCACGGGCCTTTTCCTCCGGCGCGCGGTCGATCTGGTCGTAGGCGCGAAACTCACCGCCGTGACGCTCGGCCATCACCTTCGTCAACGCCGCCGTCAGCGTCGTCTTGC
>JAITMN010000004.1 GCA_031277355.1 Nevskiaceae bacterium
TTGTCGCGCGTGTCGGCGCTGCCCATGTCGATGGTGACTTCGATCTTGCCGTCGGCGGGCTTGGCCGGGTCGAAATCCATATCGACGGTGAACTGCGTGAAGCGGCCTTCGGTTTTTGCGCCGGCCTGCACGAACTGGAATTCCACCGTGCTCTTGGTCGCATCGGTGGTCCACGCCACCCAAGGCGTGTCGGCGGCGGGCGCGAGTGCGGGCAGTGCCATCAGCAACAGCAACACGAAACGGGATTTCATGAACATGATGATCTCCGATGCGAAATACACGATTACAGCCCCAACTCCGCCGCCAGCGCTTTTGCGCCATACACCTGCGTCAATGCGGTGCGCATGATCTGCGTATTCACCGCCACGGAGCGATTCTTCACGGTGTCGAACCAGTACGCGCCGCTGATCGAGTGGATGTTGCCGTCGAAGATCAACCCGACGATCTCACCCTGCGCGTTCACCAGCGGGCTGCCGGAATTGCCGCCGATGATGTCGTTGTTCGTCACCAGATTGAACCGCGTCTGCATGTCGAACTGTGCGCGGCGCTGCGTCCAACTGTCGGGCAGGCGGAACGGATCGTTGCCGGTGGCGCGCTCGAACGCGCGCTGCAAAGGCGTGAACGGTTCGACGCGCGCGCCGTTTTCATCCCAGCCCTGCACCGTGCCGAAGTTCAATCGCAGCGTGAACGTGGCGTCGGGATAAACGCTGGTGCCCAGCGCGGCAAAACGCAGCGCGGCGATCTTCTCCTGATTCGCATCGACCACGGCTTCCACTTCATCTTCATACGCACGCCGCACCGCGCGTGAGGCTTCATCCACCAGCCGCGCAATGCGGATCATCGGATCGCGCGAAGCATCGACCGCAGCCTTGCCTCCATCCCACAATTGCTTGCGCAGCGCCGGATCGGCAAGCCCCGTGGCGTCTACCAGCGATGCGGCCAATTCATCGGGCGAGAATTCCGCCAGCAGATTGCGCACCAGCGGATGATCCGGGCCCAGGAATTCGCGCATCCGCTCAAGACCTGAGGACAGCGTCAGCTTTTCGCGCTGCGCATACACCGGCACCGGTGCGGTGACCTGCTGCTGCAACAGCGGCAGCGAAGTATCCACATACTCACGCAGCCGGTCTTCATTGGCCTTCACGCGCTCATCGGCGGCGCGCACCAGCGTGCGCGCGAAACGGAACAGTTGACTGTTGAAGCCCGCACCGGCTTCAAGGAAGGTGTAGGGCACATTCAATTCCTGATCGCGCTGCATGGCCGCTTCGATGGCCGCCCACGGGTCGGCTTCGCCGGGTTGCAGCGTTGCACGCAGCGCTTGCTCGGCGGCGCGCTTTTCGGCCATCAGCGCCGGATCGTTCAGCGCATCGAGTTGTTTGCGGCGCACTTTCAGGCTGTTTTCCAGAGAATTCAGCGGATCGGCAACGATGCGCGCGCTTTCGGCATCCTGCTTGCTGAACTGAATGTAGCGGCCGCGCAGTTCGGCATTGCGCAGCAACCAGAAGGGTAGTTCGGCACGCTGCGTTTCCAGTTGCGCCACGGTCAGCAGCCGTTCGGTGGAACCGGGATGACCGGAGACGAACACCAGTTCGTTTTCCGCAGGGCCATCCCAATGGATTTTCAGATGATTGGGCGTGACCGCCGGTTTGCCGTTTTCGTAAGCGCGCAGCACCGACATATCAAGGCACCAGCGCGGGAATTGAAAATTATCCGGATCGCCGCCGAAGGCTGCAATGGCGTACTCGGGCGCAAACACGATGCGCACATCATCGTAGCGCTTGTATTGATACAGAAAATGCCGCCCGCCCTGATACAGCGACACCGCTTCGCAGCGGCGCGGGTCTTTCGTGCCGGCATCCTTTTCGCATTGCTGTTCCAGTTGCGTGAGGATTTTCTTGCGCGCTTCATTCGCCGCTTTCGCATCGAGATTGGCGGTGGCGGCGTTCACCTTCGTGGTGATGTCTTCCATCTTCATCAGCACGTCGGCGTACTGCGTGGGGCAGCGCACTTCTTCGCTGCGGCTGGCCGCGAGAAAGCCGTCTTTGAGGCGATCCTGCGCCTGCGTGGATATCTGCGCCAGACAAGTGGCCGAGCAGTGATGATTGGTGAGGATCAAACCATCGGGCGAAACGAACGAGGCCGTGCAATTGGACAAGCGAATCGACGCGCTGCGCAGCTTGTCGAGCCACTCGGGTGTGATCTGCACGCCGTATTTCTCGCGCACCGTGGCGGCGGGGAAATTGTCGTAGGTCCACATGCCCTCATCGGCGTGCGCGCGGTTTGCGTGACCGGCAAGCACAGCGATAGCCGCAGCGAAAGGCAGAAAACAGCGGATGGATGGAGCAGGCATTGTGATTTTCCGTGAGCGTTATGCAGACATTCTAAACTCAGCTTGCAACAGCCCGGCCAGCAGACGCACCTGCGCAGGCGTGGCGTTCAGTGCGGGAATGTAGCGCAGCGCCTGCCCGCCGGCCGCGCGAAACGCCAGCGCACATTCGTGGCCGATTTCATCCACGGTTTCCAGGCAGTCGATGGCAAATCCGGGGCAGATCGCATCCAGCGTGCGCACGCCGCGTGCGGCCAATTCGCGCGCCAGCGGTTCGGTGTAGGGCGCAAGCCATTGCGCGCGGCCCACGCGGGATTGAAAGCTCATCGACCATTGGTTGTCTTGCAGATCAAGCGCCGTTGCCAGCAGCCGCGCAGTGCTCTGGCATCGCCGCAGATACGGATCGCCGGCCTCCACATACGCAGACGGGATACCGTGAAAGCTGATCAGCAGATGATCGCCGCGCCCCTGCGACTGCCAATGCGCGCGCACGCTATCGGCAAGCGCGGCGATGAAGTTCGGCTCATCGGCGTAGTCTGGCAGCAGACGCAGTGCGGGCAGATCACGCCAGCGGCGCAGTTCTTCGCCCACCTGATCCATCGCCGCCGCGTTCGTGGTGCCTGAATATTGAGGGAACAAGGGCAACACCGCGATATGTTCAGCGCCCGCATCGCGCAGCGCGCGCAACCCCTGCGCCACATCGGGCGTGGAATACAGCATCCCCAACTCCACCGCCACAGTGCTCTGGCCGCCCACACTTTGCGACAGATGCGCGCGCAGCGCATCGCGCAGCGCCAGCGAGTGCACCAGCAGCGGCGAACCCTGATCCGTCCACACACGGCGATACTTGGGCAGCACGATGCGCGGACGCAGCGGCAGGATCACCAGATTCAGTATCCAGAACCAGATTGCACGCGGCGTTTCGATGGTGCGCCGGTCGCTGAGCAGACGGCGCAGAAAATTCCGGATGCCGCGTGTGTCGAGCGAATCCGGCGTGCCGGAATTGACCAGCAGCACGCCGACTTTTGGCCCGATCTTTCGCCCGCTCCCGGGTGAGTCGTCAGTCACGTTCGGCAAGATTGTGCGCGAGAAAATCCAGCGTGCGCTGACGCGCCAGTTTCGCGGCGGCTTCGTCATACGTTGCGCGGTGATCGCAGTTGAAACCGTGATCGGCGTCGTACACGTAGAATGTGCCGGCGGGGTCCGAAGCGCGAATCTTCTCGATGTTTTCCGGCGGGATGCTCTGATCGCGCGAACCGAAGTGATACATCACCGGCACGCGCGGCCGTCGCGCCAGATTCTCGATGATGCGCGTGCCGTAGTACGCCACCGCGCAGGCCACCGGCAATTCGCAGGCCGCCAGATGCGCGATGGTGCCGCCCCAGCAATAACCCACGATGCCGGTGCGTCCGCCGTGCTTCACCACATTCAGCGAGGCTTGCAGGTCGAGCAGCAGGTGCGCTTCGGTGATCTGCTTCATGTAGCCCACGCCCTGCTGCACGCCATCGGCGTCGTAACCCAACTCCACATTGCGCCGCACGCGATCAAACAGACTGGGCGCGATGGCCAGATACCCTTCGCGCGCAAAGCCATCGGCCACTTCGCGGACATGTGCGTTGACGCCAAAAATCTCCTGCGTCACCACCAGCGCGCCGCGCGGCGTGCCCTGCGGCGGCGCAAGCCAGACATCAAACTCGTGGCCGTCGCGCGCCATGATTCGCGTGAAATCCCCCATCGACAATCTCCTTGAATTGAAGTGTGCTCAGCCCGCGCGCTGCACGATGGCGGTGACGCCCATGCCGCCTGCGGTGCAAATCGAGATCAATCCGCGCCGTGCCTGCGGCAGTTCATCGAACAGCTTCACCGCCGCCGAGAGGATGCGCGCACCGGTGGCCGCGAAGGGATGGCCCAGCGCGATGCTGCTGCCATGCACGTTCAGCTTTGTGCGGTCGATGGCTCCGAGCGCTTGATCGCGGTGCAGCCGGTCACGGCAGTAGTCGGCCGATTCCCACGCCGCCAACGTACACAACACCTGCGCGGCAAAGGCTTCGTGAATCTCGTAGAAATCAAAATCCTGTAGCGACAGGTTTGCATCCTTGAGCATTTCCGACACAGCATAAACCGGAGCCATCAGCAGACCTTCGTGGCCGCTGGCGAAATCCACCGCCCAGGTCTTGCCATGCGTCAGTAGCGCCTTCACCGGCAATCCGCGCGCCTGCGCCCATTGCTCGCTTGCCAGCAACACCGTGGCCGCGCCGTCGGTGAGCGGCGTGCTGTTGCCGGCGGTCAATGTACCCGTGGGGCTGAACGCGGGCTTCAACTTCGCAAGTTTCGCCACCGACGTATCGGCGCGCACGTTGTTGTCGCGATCCAGACCCGCAAACGGCATCACCAGGTCGATGTTGAATCCGGCCTGCCACGCCGCCGCCGCGCGCAGATGACTCTGCACGGCCAGCTCATCCTGCGCCGCCCGCGAAATCCCCCAGATATCGGCCATCGCCTCGCAGCTCTGGCCCATAGATAACCCCGTGCGCGGTTCGATGACGCCCGGCGCCACCGGCTTGAACATCGACGCGCGCAATCGCAGCCACGGTTTCAAGCGGTCGCCGAAACTGCGGGCGCGGCTGCTGTCGAGCAGGATGTCGCGATACTCCTTCGGGTAGACCAGCGGCACGTCGCTGATCGAGTCCACGCCGGCGGCCACGCCCGCGTCGATCTGCCCCAGTGCGATCTTGTTGGCCACCAGAATCGCCGCTTCGAGGCCGGTGCCGCAGGCCCGTTGCAGGTCGAGCCCCGGCGTCTGCGGGTGCAGCCCCGACGACAGCAGCGATTCGCGCGTGAGATTGAAGTCCTTGGAATGTTTCAGCACTGCGCCGCCGACCACGTCGCCGAGCCGCTCGCCGGTCAGCGCGAAGCGATCGACCAGACCGCGCAACGCGGCCGTCAGCAGTTCTTGATTGCTCACCTTGGCGTACACGCCATGCGCGCGTGCAAAGGGTGTGCGCACGCCACCGATGATGGCCACGCGCCGGATCGAGGAACCCACCAGCATCAGCGCTCCTGTTGAACTTGCGAAGAATTCATCAGCATGCCACTACCGCAGGCCATATCACAGCGTTCTGATCTGTGTGACGCGCCCGCTTTCAACTTCCACCTGCTGTTTGAGCTTGCCGGGGCCGAAGTCGAACACCCAGGTTTCGATTCGCACCTCGATGTCCCCGCCGGCGACGCGGCGCGGCTGGCCGTTGATCCAGACCACCGGCGGACGCAGCACCGAGCGGGCGGTCACCTGCGCGGGCGGGCCGCATCGGGCGATGACCTGCGCGGCGTCGTCGCCCTCCACGACCAGCGCCGAGCCGCAGCGAAACGAGCCCGCCGCCGCAGGCAGCGCGCCGAAAAGCGCCGTGGCGGCGCAAACGCCGATGAGGATGTCGATGCGCATGGGCGACAAGATAGGCCGTGACGGCCTCACCGGCAACGCTTCGGCCCTGCCAGCGGCCAAAGCAGCCGTGTAGACTTGCCGCGCAATGGCGAGCGGCACCGATCCACAATTTGAAAGACGCCTCGCCGCGCTGGTCAATGCCCGCGAACCGGGCGTGCTTCAGGGCGGTTTGAAGGGCGTCGAAAAGGAAAGCCTGCGGGTGATGCCCGACGGGCGCATCGCGCACACGCCGCATCCGCATGCGCTGGGTTCGGCGCTGTCGAACGAGCACATCACCACGGATTTTTCCGAATCGCTGCTGGAACTGGTCACGCCGGCCTTTGCGCGCAGCGCGGAGTTGATGCGCTACCTCACGGACCTGCATCGGTTTGTGTTCCGGCACATGGGCGACGAACTGCTGTGGGCCACGTCGATGCCCTGCGAACTTGCTGGCGATGCCGACATCCCCACGGCGCAATACGGCAGTTCCAACTCCGGGCTGATGAAGACGGTGTACCGCGAAGGGCTGCGCAATCGTTATGGCGCGGCGATGCAGGCGATTTCCGGCGTGCACTTCAACTACTCCTTCCCCGCGCATTTCTGGGAGGTGTACGCCGACGTGTGCGCCTCGCGCGAGAACCGGCAGGATTTTCAATCGCGCGGCTATTTCGACCTGCTGCGCAACTATCGCCGTCACGGCTGGATCGTGCTGTATCTGTTCGGGGTGTCGCCGGCGGTGAGCCGCAGCTTTCTGGAAGGGGCCGATGTGGGGCTCGATGCGCTCGACGCGCATACATTGTATGGCGCGCACTCCACGTCGCTGCGGATGAGCGATGTGGGTTATCGCAATCGCAGCCAGTCGGCGATTCAAGTTTCGGTGAACAGTCTTGCCGACTACATCCGCGATCTGCGTCACGCGATTGGCACGCCGCATCCGCCCTATGCGGAAATGGGTGTGCGGCAGGGTGATCGCTGGCTGCAACTGAACACGAACCTGTTACAGATCGAGAACGAGTACTACAGCTACATTCGCCCCAAGCGCGTGGTGCGTGCGGGCGAAACGCCCAGCGCGGCGCTGCAACGCGGCGGCGTGGAGTATGTGGAGATGCGCGCGCTGGATGTCAGCGCGTTTGATCCCGTGGGCGTGAACGACAACAAGCTGCGATTTCTGGAAGCTTTTGCGGCGTATTGTCTGCTGCGATCAAGCCCGCCGATCGAACCTTCGGAGCAGCAGGCGCTCGACGACAACCACCTGCAAGCGGCGCGACGCGGGCGCGAGCCGGGGTTGATGCTCAGCAGCGAAGGCCGGCCCGTGATGCTGTCTGTGTGGGCGGCGAAGATGCTCGATGAGATGACCGGCATCTGCGAACTGCTGGATCAGGGCGATGCGACGCGGCCCTACACCGCCGCGTTGCAGGCGCAGCGCGAAAAAGTGCTGGATACCGCCGCCACGCCTTCGGCCCGCCTGCTCCACGAACTGCGCGCCAATGGCGAGAGTTTTCAGCAATTGGGATTGCGTGTTTCGAGCTTGCACAAGGATTACTTTCTCGCGCTGCAAACGCCGGATGAGGGGCGTTTGAGCCGGTTCGCCGATGAAGCGCGGGAGTCATTGCAGGCGCAGCAGGGCCTTGAGGCGGCGCAGAGGGATGAGCCGTTCGCGCAGTACCTGGCGCGGTACTTCGCGGCGCTGCCGCGCTGAAGGCGCGAGCCTCGCCGCATCAGCGTTGCATCTGGGCCGCTTCGCACCACATCGGCACAGCCATTGCGCGGCATTGCTCCGTTATGGTGCGGCGAGTTCCTCCGGCAACGCATGGCAAGGGTCTTGGGAGGGCGCAGGGCATGGCACGAAAACTGCAATGTATCCGCAAGCGTTCTTTGATCTTCGACAAGGATTAGGAGTCCCGGTATGAAACTGCTCACTGCAATCATCAAGCCCTTCAAACTCGACGACGTGCGCG
>JAITMN010000104.1 GCA_031277355.1 Nevskiaceae bacterium
CATCGCTGAAATCGCGATCCAGCACGATGAAGCGGCGGGTCTGCGTGAGGATGTCGGACAGTCGCGCGGCGATTGCCCGCGACACTTCGGCGGCGGGTACGCGGGCATCGCCCACCACATAACTGGCCGCTGCTATGCGCGGCGGCGCGATGATGATTTTCGGACGGCCGCTTTCATCCGGCGCGGCGTATTTGGCAACGTTGGCGCGAATCAGCGTCTTCCAGTAGCTTGATTTGTTGGGGTTGCTGACTTGCTGCTGCGATAGCACGTCGTAGCTGGTGATTGCGCCCTGCGAGGCGAGGATGACCCGCTGCGAGAAGCTGCGCATGTCGATGGCGGCAACGTGCGCGCCGTTGACGTCTACGTCGAGCGCGGTGCGCAGACCTTGCAGACGATTGGCAACGCCCACGCCATTGACCTGCCCCACCGCCGATTGCAGCGCCGCCACAATCGCCAGCGATGGCGTGAGGCCGATGCCTTCGATCTGGCAACTGACTTGGCGGACGCCGCCGAAATCAGGGGTGCCCTGCGCTGGGGGAGCCGCGCCGGGGTCGGTGCAGACGCCGGTGGCGGGTTGTGGCAGCGCGTTCGGCGAAGCCGTGGAGGACGCAACGGCTACTGTTTGCGCGGACGGATCAACCGGCGCGACGGGCTGCGTCTGTGTTTGATCCTGCTCAGATGGCTGGACCTGCACAACCTGCGGCGTCTGCTCCGGCGTCGTGCTCTGCTCCGGCGTGGATGACTGCTGCTGCGATGATTCCTCTGAGGGTTCCTGCACAGGCGCCTTGGGCTTGAACCACGAAGTCACCGTCGATATCGCGGCGCTCACCGGACTCTGCCCTGCCTTGTCTTCGCTGCGAAACGCGAACGCGGCCAGCCCCAACATCGCAACCGCGCCGCCGATCACGCCGATACCCACGGCCACGCCAACGATGACCCCTCTGCCACCGCCAACCTTGCGCCGCTTGCCTTCACCCTGATCGCTTCGCACCACCAACGCCTTGACGTTGGATGACTGCGGCGCAAGCACCGCGCCATTGAACGCCGTGAGCCATTGCTGCGTGGTCTGCGGACGGTCCTTCTGCGAAGGCTCGATGGCCCAATCAATCGCTCTCAAAAAGCCTTCCGACGCGCGCCCCTTGGCCGCCTGCGTAACCGGCACCGTGGGATCACCATTGCCATACACGCGCACCGACGCCTTGCCCGGCGGCGAACCCACCAGCGCGGTATAGGCCGTTGCGCCCAGCGCGTAGATGTCGCTGTAGGGGCCGAGCCGGTTGTCGTCGGACACCATCTGCTCTATCGGCGAATAGCCCGGCGTACACATCATCGTGATGTTTTGAATACTGCGCCCGATGGCTTCGCGCGACGCGCCGAAGTCGATCAGCACCGGCTCCCGGCCATTGCGCAGCATCACGTTCTCGGGCTTGATGTCCCGATGCAGCATGCCGTGCTCATGCACGACGCGCAGACCGTCGATCAGCGCCAGCAGCATCGGCCGCAGTTCCACTTCATCGAGCGTGCCATGCTCGCGGATGTACTGCGCCAGCGTGGGGCCGGCGATGTACTCCATGATGATGTAGGCGGTGTTGTTCGCCTCCACATAGCGCAGCACGCGCACCACATTGGGATGCTCGAACTTGGCCAGCGTGCGCGCCTCGTCGATGAAGCGGCTCAGCAGATGGCTGTAGTCCGTGAGCACGTTGCTGGCGTCGCTGACCGGACCGATGGTGTCGTCGTGATAGCGCGTGGCCAACCCGGTGGGGAAGAACTCCTTGATCGCAACCGTCTTGCTCAGATTGCGATCGCGCGCCAGATAGGTGATGCCGAAACCGCCGTTGCCCAGCGTTTGCAGAATTTCATATTCCTGCAATTGATAGCCGACGGGCAGATTCATCCTGCGCACGGAATGAGGCGATCTTGGCGCACTGGCCTCGAACACCGCCGTCTGCGCATCCACCTGCATCGTGGCGTCGTCATCGACGCCATCGGTCGCGCGCGCATCCATGCGCAACGTGGCCTCATGCTGCGCCGTCTGCGAATCCAGTCTCGTCGTTTCGGCACCGGTCATCGTCTTGCTCAGAACGCCAGCGAATCGGCGTTTTCAGGCACTTTGATGTCGTTGGCGCGAGCAAAGGTCAGCGCCGACTTCGTGGAGCCGGTGAGGCTGCCCAGATAGCCCGGTGTTTCCTTCGCCACATACACGCCCGCCGCCAATTTCGTGGCCAGCGTCAGCGCTTCTGCGCCCTTGGCGGACTTCACGCCATTGGCGAAGGTCTGCGCTTCGTCGGTCAACTGCTTGCCCGCGATGACGGCCAGCGCCAGCGAGGTGAGCCCTTCGGTGTAGTGCTGCTTGGCTTCGGCGTCGAGCGCGGGCTTTTCAGCCATCTTCGCGTCGATCTGCTTCTGCGCGCTCGCCCCCACTTCGCGCGCCTTCTCCAGCGCGTCTTTATCCACCGCGCCCGAAGACAACGCCTGCTTCTGCACTTCCAGCGCCTGCGCCTGTTCGGCCAAACCAAACGCCTTGGCGAATTCCACCTGCGCGTTCATCTCCGGCACACGCGCCGCGACGAACTTTCGGACCAGCGCTTCCTGCGCAGCCGCATCGGGAACCGAGCTGGACGCGGCGCTGCCGCTGCCTTTACCGCCCAGCAAACCGCCAAGCTGCGCATGAGCCGGCAGCACGCCGAACAAGGTGGAAGCCAGAAGAGCCACTGCAATCTTGCGAACCATGATTGATACTCCGATTAAACAAGAACAAAGAAATCTTCAGCGCACGTCGCGCACATTCAACTCGTTGATCATCTGCCGCGCAGTCTTCGCGGCGGCGTCGTTCAGTGCATTGGTGCGCGCGATGTTTTCATCCGCGCCAAGGCCGATGTATAGCACCGGCCCCACCGACGAGACCGTCTTCGGAAAGCGCCCCGTTACATCCAGCAACTTGCCGGTAACGGTAACCGGCACACGCACATTGCCGGTGACCGGATCGCGGTCGCGGATGCCCACGTCGAGCGTGCCATAGGCCAGATAAGGAATACCGGCCGTGCGCGCGCCATCGGCGGTGGCGCGCAACGTTGCCGCCGACAGATCATCGCCGGCGCCAAAGTCGTTGCGGATCAGATCGAGGCTCACGCCGTCCACATATTCCGCGCCCACCACTTCGTAGCCCGCGCCGCTGAACAGGCCGGTCATCGCGGTGTCCACTTCATTGGCATTGGCCACTTTCCACGTGATCTTGTCGCTCTGCCGCGTGACGCTGCCGCTGCGCGTGAGCGCAACGGTTGCCGCCTGATCGCGATTGCCCGTGGTGCCCACCGAATCGCGGCGAATGTTCTCGCCCTCGTTGGTCTTTTCATCGTAAGAACGGCTGGCGTCGACGCGGCCACTGGTGGTGTCGTTGAAGCTCTGCGCCGTGTCCTGCTGACGCGCCACGAACACGAAGGTCAGCAGCGAACGCTGATCCTGCCGCGCGGCGGCGGTGGCCGAACCCGAATCAAGCGTGGCCTGCACCAGCGCGGCGTTGATCTGCGCACGCACGACCAGCGTGAAGGTCTTGGCCTTCCTGTCTTCTTCTTCCGACAACGTGGTGGTGGACAACACATAGCGGTCGATGTTGTCGACGAAGGTCTGACGATGCTGTTCGTACAAGCGCTGCCGCGCCACACCGCCTTCGGCGATGTAGTTCTCCAGCGCATTGACCTTCACGCTCTGACGGGCTTCGCGCCGCGCATCGGCGTTGAGACGGAACCAGTCCATCACCGTGATCGCGCCGCGTGCGCTGACCGTGGTTTCCTGCGCGTTGACGCGCGGCGCGGTCCACGCCAGCGACACGGCAATCATCACAATGAACAATCGTGTCAGCGACATGATTTGATCAGCTCCTGTAGAGAGGAAAGTTGAGTGCGCAATTGACGGCCGCCGGGCTGCTGCCCTTCGAGCCAATCACCATCCACGCGCCCGGCAGCCGCGCTGGAAAACGCCGCCAGGCCCGCAAGCGTGGTTTCGTACCAGGCCGCCTTCACATCGACGTCGGACTGGCTGGCCGGCATCGTCTTCGTGGCGGCCTTGCGCAGCGGTTGATCGAAAAACACCTTGCCGGACAGCGGTTCGGCAATCGACACGTCGTACACCACGCCGAACAGCAGCACCTTCGCCACGGCGGTTTGATCCAGCGGGCGCGTGGCGAAGCGGTCGATGTGCAGCTTGAGCCGGTAGTCGGCGTCGGGAATCTTCAACTGATACACGCTGCCATCGGCAAAGCGCGCCGCCATCGCCCCGCCAATGGCCTGACCGCTGGCCGCCGGCAACAGACCGATGCCGGTTTCGGCAGAAAGGATTTTGGTGAACTCGCCGGCGAGCATCGCGCTCCACTGCGCAGGCAATTGCGCATCGGGCAACTCGGCGCGTGCGGCGTCGGAAAACTCCACGCCGGCCACTTGCAGGCGGCGCGCGGCAGCCGAAGGCAGGCGCGCATTGGCCAGCGTCTGCGCAAAGACCTGCGACAGGCCGGCCGCGCCATCGCCGTAGAGCATGCGCTCGAAGGCGGCGTCGATCTGCGCGGCGGTGGGCGGGGCGTCGAAGCTGTCGATGTATTGCAGCGTCACCGGGTAGGCGGCGATCACCTGCTTTTCGCGGAAGTCGAAGAACAGCGCCTGCACCGCCACTTCGGCGAGCAGTTTGTACTTGCCGCCCAGGTTTTCCACGGACACCAATTCGCGGTCGAGCGCCGCAGCCAGCACCGTGGCGCTGGTGGAGCCATCCAGCCGCGCCAGTTGGTCTTCGATGACTTGCAGATTCGCCGGGGGCCGCGCGTGCAGCGCCGCAATCAGCGCACCATTGAGCGCCTCGACGCCGCGCTTTTGAATCAGCGCAGTGGCGTGAGGGGCAATATCACTGCCGTCGGCAGCAGAACCGGTCAGCGCGTACCCGGCCCAATAGATCGGCTGCTGTTCGGCCGCGCCCGCAGCCGTCATGGCGCAGGCGAGCATCAACGAGATTACATATCGCTTCCAGGCAATCCATCGCGAGGTCACGGCGACACGCAAAGCGTGGGGGACCGTCACTGCGTTCATCATCTCCATGGACCAGACTGGCGAAAACCATAGCAGATTCGCCGGTGGTCTGACGATCAGGCGCTTGCCTAATCTGCTTGTGCGGATTCGAACTGGCGCCGGCGGCGGCCCCGCCGCCAAGCCCGCCCTTCTGCCGGCGGGCCCTGTCGCTTCGGATCGACCGGCAGCGCCCTTTTCCCTTGCTGGGACAGGCATGTACGGCGATACTCGAACATGCTCATCCCCACGAGGACTCCATGGGAAACGCCGCCACGCAGCCCAGAATGACCGCCGAAGAATTCCTGGCCTGGGAGGCCGGGCAGGTCGAGCGCCATGAGTTCGTCGATGGCGAGGTGTTCGCCATGTCGGGGGCGGAGGCTCGGCATGTCACGGCCTGCATGAACGTGGCGTTTGCGCTGCGCCAGCACCTGGCCGACAGACCCTGCGATGCCTACATGTCGGACATGAAGGTCGCCGCTGCAAACAAACGCGATTTCTTCTACCCGGATGTGGTGGTGACGTGCAGTCCGGCCGATCAGCAGGATCGGCTCGTCGTTGTGCAGGAGCCCACGCTGATCGTCGAGGTGCTCTCACCGAGCACGGCTGCCTATGATCTGGGAGACAAGTTCGCGCATTACCAGGACATCCCCAGCTTGCGCGAGATCGCCTTCATCGACCTCGACCTGCGCCGCACCAGCGTCCATCGCAAAGGCGCCGATGGACTGTGGGTGCTGCATCGCTTCGACGCCGGAATGGACGTGCGTTTTGCTAGCGTCGATCTGACGATCACCGCCGAAGCGCTATTCGCCAAAGTCCGGGAATGAAACGCTGGCTTGGGATCAAAAGCCTGCACGCGCTCAAACAAGCCAATCTTCCCAAAGCGGCACGTCAACCTGCTCGCGTTGCAGCCAGGTATCGAGCGCGTTGACAATGACCGCCGTGCGATCACCACGGCCACGCGGGAAGCGGCGCGGATGCACCAGCAGCAGCGGCGCAATCTTCGCATCAGCAGACATCGCCGCCATCAGCAACGGGCGGAAATCCTTTATGTTCTCCGTGACGATCCGCCGGCCTGCTTCGGCGGCAAACCTGTACACCTGTGAATCACTGGCTCCGCTGATCTCGGCATCGGCCACGACCGCCACCACATCGTGCCCGCGCTCGCGCAGCGCAGCGGCAATCGACTCGGAATAGTGCTCGTCGAGCAGCAGCCGCCTGCTCACGCCAGCAATTGACGCTGCGCCTGCCACGCTCGCAACGCCTCATCCGCCGCGCGCTCGTTCGCGGCAATCTCGGCGTCGATCTCGGCGGCGTAAGCGCCGTAATACGCCAGCGCGATCCGCACTCGTCCCACAGGCAGATCAAATTCAGCGGCCACCCCATCGACCGCCGCATCGCCACGCGCCTGAGATGCACGCACCGCCGCGACAAGCTCCCAAACATCCGGCCCTGCCGCCAAACCGGCCCTTCTGCCAGCAGGCCCATCGCGGAACACAATCCCGGGGAACTCCTGCGACCGCAAACCCTCATCGACCAGACGCTGCGCCAAACCCGATGGCGTGGTCGCCCGGCTCTCGGCGCGATGCCGGAGACGTTCCAGTACATCGGCGTCAAAACGTATCGAGAGTGGCGTTGTCATGCGCTACATTGTAGCGCGGCTGTGCTTCTGGGCGCAAAACACCTGCGGGCAGTGGCACAGATCGAAAAATGGTGGGCCGTGTAGGATTCGAACCTACGACCAATTGATTAAGAGTCAACTGCTCTACCAACTGAGCTAACGGCCCATTGTGAAAATGGGTGGGGTGGACGACGGGACTCGAACCCGCGACAGCCGGAATCACAATCCGGGACTCTACCAGCTGAGCTACGTCCACCATCGCACACGTAACCAGTCTGGCGCGCCCGGCAGGAATCGAACCTGCGACCCTCGGCTTAGAAGGCCGATGCTCTATCCGACTGAGCTACGGGCGCTCATGAATAGGGCAACAGGTTTCTGCACGGCCACGCACGGACTGGTATCCGCCCCCCGCGACCCCTGCCCTTGCGGGCCGGCCTTCGCGGGGCGGGGAGTATATACGAATCGCCGCAACACAGCGCCCTTGAAGTCGATGCCGGACAGTGGTCGGGGCGAGAGGATTCGAACCTCCGACCCTCTGGTCCCAAACCAGATGCGCTACCAGACTGCGCCACGCCCCGGAACTGCCGGCCGACCGGCGCGGATGATACCCTACCGGGCTTCCACAATAACGACCGAATCCTAAGGGGGCTTCGTAAACCATGACCGCCAAAGTCATCGACGGCAAGGCTATCGCGCAGGCGCTGCGCGAGGAAATCAAGACTCAGGTGTCGGCATTGCGCGAGGCCGGACAGCGGCCGCCCGGCCTTGCGGTGGTGATCGTCGGCGAGGACCCGGCCTCGCAAATCTATGTGCGCAACAAGCATCTGGCTACCGAAGCGGCAGGCATGCGCTCGATCATGAAGGTGCTGCCGGCCACCGCGAGTCAGCAGCAGGTGCTCGATGTGGTGGCTGAGCTGAACGCCGACGCCACCGTCGATGGCATCCTCGTGCAGCTGCCGGTGCCCAAACAGATCGACGGCGCAGCGGTGATCGACGCCATCGCCGTTGAAAAAGATGTCGATGGTTTCAATCCCGAGAACCTGGGGCTGCTGGCGCAGCGCACGCCGCGTCTGCGTCCGTGTACGCCCTATGGCTGCATGAAGATGCTGGAATTCGAGGGCATCAATCCTGCGGGCATGGATGCGGTGGTGCTGGGTCAGTCGAACATCGTCGGCCGTCCTGCGGCGCTGGAATTGCTGATGAAGGGCGCGACGGTCACGATCTGCCACAGCCGCACGAAGGATTTGCCCGGCCATGTGCGCCGCGCTGATCTGATCGTCGCGGGCATCGGCAAACCCGAATTCGTGCAGGGCGATTGGATCAAGCCGGGTGCGGTGGTGCTCGATGTGGGCATCAATCGCCTGCCTTCGGGCAAGGTGGTGGGCGATGTGGACTACGCGGCGGCAAGCCAGCGCGCCGGCTACATCACGCCGGTGCCGGGCGGTGTGGGTCCGATGACCATTGCGATGCTGATTCAAAACACGCTGGAAGCCTATCGGCTGCGTAACGCCTGAATGTCGGCCAAGCCCGCTGATCCATCGGTTGCGCCGGCCACCTTCGGTCAGCGCATCGTCATGGTTTTGCGGGAGCTGCTGCCGGACGGCGGCGCGGCGGCGGCGCACTGGCGCGGCTATCGTTTGGGCGAGGGCAGCGTCACCGTGCCCGACGCGGCAACCGGCTTGCGCGAACGGATCGAACGGGCGCGGGCCGGCACGGCGGCGGCGAAGACTGGCGATGTGGGCGAGCCGCCGGTGTCGGCGTGGAATACCGCCGATGGGCGCGCGTGGCTCACGGTTTCATTGCCGCAGGCGAGCGCAACGGAGCATCATGCCTGGTTGACTCACGCGCAGCCGCTGGTGGCAACAGTGCTGGAACTGGCGCACGCGCAATCGCAAATCTCCGAGCTGGAGCGATCCAAACGCCTGCAACAGGCGTTGTATGAAATCGCCGATCTGGCCGGCGCCGACCTTGAAATGATTGAAATGCTGCGCCGTATTCACGGCGTGCTGGGCACGCTGATGTATGCGGGCAATTGCTACATCGTGCTGTATGACGATCAGCGCGAGACGATGCGCTTTTTGTA
>JAITMN010000127.1 GCA_031277355.1 Nevskiaceae bacterium
GTTTGATCCGCAATCAAGCGCAAGCGGATCGTGACCTCCACTTCTTCCAACACTGCCGGCGCGTTGCCGCGCCACGTCGCCATCATCATGGATGGCAACGGGCGCTGGGCCACGCAGCGCGGTCAGCCGCGTCAGGCCGGACATAAAGCCGGCGTGCGTCCGGTGCGGCTGTGCATCGAACAATGCGCGCGCCGTGGCATTGCCGCGCTCACGCTGTTTGCATTCAGCAGCGAGAACTGGGGCCGCCCGAGCGAGGAAGTCGGTGCGCTGATGAGTCTGTTCGTGCAGGCGATGGACGATGAACTCGATGAACTGCATCGCAGCGGCGTGAAGCTGCGCTTCATCGGCGACAGGCTTTCGTTTCCCGTGCGCGTGCAAAGCCGTCTGGTTGGCGCTGAAGCGCGCACTGCCGCCAACACCGGCCTGCAATTGCAGATCGCGATGGGATACGGCGGCCGCTGGGACATCGTGCAGGCCACGCGCAAGCTGGCTGCGCGCGCAGCAAGCGGGGCGCTGCGGCCCGCCGATATCAACGAGGCCACGCTGAGCGGTGAACTGGCGCTCACCGGTCTGCCCGAACCCGATCTTTTCATCCGCACCGGCGGCGAGCAGCGCATCAGCAATTTTCTGCTGTGGAATCTGGCGTACACCGAACTGTATTTCTGCGATGCGCTGTGGCCGGATTTCGACGAACAGGGATTGCAGGCGGCGCTCGACTGGTTCGCCGGGCGCGAACGTCGCTATGGCCTGACTGCCACCACCACCGGAGGCGCGTGATGCTGCGCACGCGAGTGATCTCCGCCGTGGTGTTGGTGGCGCTGGTGGTTTCGGCGATGGGGCTGTTGCCGCCGCTGCCCTCAACGCTCGCCCTCACTGCGCTGCTGGCCGCCTGCACCTGGGAATGGAGCGGCTTTCAGGGTCGCGGGCTGCCGGGCCGCGCGCTGTTCGCGCTGATCACGCTGGCCTTCAGCGCGCTGCTGTGGCGCTACAGCGCCGATCTGCGCGGCCTGCATCGCATACTCTGGTCCGCGCTGATTTTCTGGACGCTGGCCGCCGTGTGGGTGCTGCTGCTGCCCAAACCCGTGAACCGCGCCATCACCTTCGTCGCGGGGGTGCTGGCGCTGTCGTTCGCGTGGCTGGCGCTGGCGCGCATGCGGATGGACTGGCAACTGGGCGCATGGTGGGTGATGTACGCGCTGCTGATCGTGTGGGTCACCGATAGCTGCGCCTATTTCGCCGGTCGCGCCTGGGGCAAGCGCAAACTGGCCCCGCGCGTCTCGCCCGGCAAGACCTGGGCCGGGCTGTTCGGCGGTCTGGCCGGAGCCGCCGTACTGGGCGTTGTGGCCCAGCCGTGGCTTGCCCGCTCCGCCGCGCCGCTGGCCGTGCTCACCGTGCTGGTGGCGCTGTACTCGGCCGCCGGCGATCTCACCGAATCCTTGTTCAAGCGCTACGCGGGCCTCAAAGACAGCGGCTCGCTGATCCCCGGTCACGGCGGGTTTCTCGACCGCTTCGACAGCCTGCTCGCCGCCGCGCCGGTGCTGATGCTGGGCGCGTCGTGGCTGGGACGGCTACCGATATGATCCAAGCGGCGCGGCGCCTGCGCACCCGGCTGGGACGGCTGCCGACATGAGCACCACCGGCGTCGCCATTCTCGGCTGCACCGGCAGCATCGGCCAGAGCACGCTGGACGTGCTGCAACGCCATCCCGAGCGCTTCCACGTCGCCGCGCTGCTGGCTCATCGCAATGTGGAGCGGCTGGTCGAGCAGGCCAAAGCCACCCGCGCCCCGCTGGTCGGCATCGCCGACGAAACCCTCGCCCCGCAATTGCAGCAGCGCCTGCGCGACGAAGGGCTCACCTGCCACGTGCTGGCCGGCTCCGATGCCGCCGAAACCATCGCCCGTCTGCCGGAGGCGCAGTGCGTGATGGCCGCCATTGTCGGCGCCGTGGGCCTGCGCTCCACGCTGGCCGCCGCCGAAACCGGCAAGCGCCTGCTGGTGGCGAACAAGGAAGCGCTGGTGATGGCAGGCTGGCTGGTGCTGGCGGCGGCGCGGCGCTCCGGCGCGCGTATCATCCCCATCGACAGCGAACACAACGCGATTTTCCAATGCCTGCCGCCCGACGCGCGTTTGGGCGAGGCCCCGCCCGGCGTGCGTCGTCTGCTGCTCACCGCCTCCGGTGGCCCTTTCCGCGACTGGTCGCCTGAAGCGCTGCAAAACGCCACGCCCGAGCAGGCCTGCGCACATCCGGTGTGGCGCATGGGTCGCAAAATCTCTGTTGATTCAGCCACGTTGATGAACAAGGGACTGGAACTGATCGAAGCGCATCTGCTGTTTGGCGTGCCGGTGGATCGCATCGAAGTCTTGATTCACCGACAGAGTGCGGTGCATTCGCTGGTGGAGTATCAAGACGGCTCGATGCTGGCGCAGTTGGGCTCTCCGGACATGCGCACGCCGATCGCGCATGCGTTGGGATGGCCGCAGCGGCTGCCTGCCGGTGTACAATTCCTCGATCTCGCGCAGCTCGGCCGGCTCGATTTCGAGCGTCCGGATGTGGGGCGATTTGCCTGCCTGGGTCATGCCATCGAAGCCGCTCGCGCGGGCGGCGATGCGCCGGTGGTGCTGAACGCCGCCAACGAGGTGGCGGTCGAAGCCTTCCTGGAGGGCAGTTTGAACTTTGGCGGTATTGCGGGAGTCATTGGAGAGGTCATGAGCAGTTCAACCGGCCGTCACGGCGTAAACAGCCTGGAGTCCGTGCGCGAGGCCGATGCCGCCGCGCGAGCTGCCGCGTTGCGCCTGGTGCGCGGGGGTCTGGGCACTTGAACCTGTCCTGGCAGCATCTGCTGGCCTTCCTGTTCGCGGTGGGCCTGTTGGTCACCGTGCATGAATTCGGTCACTTCTGGGTCGCGCGCCGTCTGGGCTTCAAGGTGCTGCGCTTCTCCGTGGGCTTTGGCCGCGCGCTGTGGAAGCGCACCGGCGGCGGGCCCGATCACACCGAGTACGTCATCGCCGCCATCCCGCTGGGCGGCTACGTGAAGATGCTCGACGAGCGCGAGGGGGCGGTGGAGTCTGCCGACCTGCATCGCGCCTTCACGCGCCGTCCGCCGTGGCAGCGCATTCTCGTGCTGCTGGCGGGTCCTGCCTTCAACATCATCTTTGCGATTCTGCTGCTGGCCGGCATGCTGCTGGTCACGGGCTCCACCGAAGTGCGGCCGGTGCTGGGCAACATCGTGGCCGAGTCGCCCGCCGCGCTGGCCGGTTTGCGCGCCGGCGATGAAGTCATCACGCTCAATGGCCGCGCCGTGCAGGGGCAGGGCGATGTGGTGCTGGGGCTTCTGGATCACATGTCCGGCGATGGCGCTGCGCTGCTGGGCGTGCGCGATGAGCAGGGCAATGCGCGCGAAGCGCGGCTGAATGTCAGCGATCCGGCTGAACGCCGCCGGCTCACCGAACCGGAACTATTGCTGCGAGGCTTGGGTCTGGGCTTCTGGCAGCCGCAGGTGCCGGCGCTGATCGGTGAAGTCTTCGCCGACACGCCCGCTGCGCGCGGCGGCTTGCTCAAGGGCGATGAGGTGCTGGCCTTCAACGGCGAGCCGGTGGCCGGTTTCCCCAAGCTGCAAGAGCTGATCGAAACTCACGCCGGCCAGGAAGTGCTGCTCACGATTCGCCGCGGAGGCGCGGAGCAATCGCTGCGCATCGCGGTGGAGGCGCAGGACGTGGATGGCCGTCGCGTGGGCCGCATCGGCATCGGTTCGGC
This sequence comes from Nevskiaceae bacterium, assembly GCA_031277355.1. Classification (GTDB taxonomy): domain Bacteria; phylum Pseudomonadota; class Gammaproteobacteria; order Steroidobacterales; family Steroidobacteraceae; genus ZC4RG30. Next base: position 3,755 of record JAITMN010000127.1, read on the forward strand.
GCGCGAGGTCAAGTATCCGGAGTCGATGCTGCGGCATCGCCGCGTCGGCCCCGTGGCCGCGCTGGGCATGGCCACGCAGCAGGCGTGGGACATGACCGCGTTGCAAGCGCGCGTGTTCTGGCGAATGTTGATGGGCCGGGTATCGCTGAAGAATTTGAGCGGCCCGTTGACCATCGCCGAATACGCCGGCGACTCGGCCACCAGCGGCGTGTCGGCTTTCATTGGCTTTTTAGTGCTGATCAGTCTCAGCCTGGGGTTTCTCAACTTGCTGCCGATTCCGATACTCGATGGTGGTCAAATCGTCTATCAAACACTGGAATGGATCAAAGGCAGTCCGCTGTCGGATCGCGTGCAGCTTGCCGGCCAGCAGTTGGGCATTGCGTTGCTGGTGCTGTTGATGAGCGTGGCGTTGTTCAACGACATCGTCCGGCAGTTCGGCTGATTCCATGAACCTCAGACCCATACCGGCCATCGTGGCCCTGCTGGCTGCACCTGCCGTGATCGCGCAGCAGATCGAATCCACCTTCGAACGCTTCAC
>JAITMN010000147.1 GCA_031277355.1 Nevskiaceae bacterium
CCGAACAATCCCACATAGGGACTGATCGAACCAATCGTGGCGAGCGTGGCAAGGCTTTCTTCCAGACGATCCAGTTCCTTCAACTGCGCCACGCGCATCGCGCGCCGCGAACCTTCCAGCAATTGCTGGGCTTCGGGCGCCGAATGTCGCAGACGCGCGAACTCGCGAAAGCCCATTTCGAAGATGCTGCTCATGCCGGTGGCGCCGCCCTTGCCCTGAATGGAACGATACAGACTGCCCAGATCGCCGCCGGACCAGAACTTGGCTTCAAAGCGTTCGGCTTCGGCCCGCGCGCCGCGCAGCAAACCTCGCTTGCGAAAGATGATGGCCCAGGACGACAGCGAAGCCAACGCCAGCACACCCAGCACCAACTGCACGATGATGCTGGCATCCAGAACCAGACGGATGATGGAAAAGCCTTCAGACATCAAGCGATCTCCCTCGACAAATCGGCGGGCAAGCGCCGTGGGCGGAAACTGACGCAATCCAGACACGCCACGCGCACCTGCGCGCTGGACAATACTTCTTCGGCGCTGCCCGCATCGCCATCGCGCAGCAGCGTTTGCTCGAAATTCACCGTCGCGCCGCCGGCAGGCAACGCCTGCGTGCGCACGGTCAACAGATCATCCAACCGCGCGGGCTGACGAAAACGAATCGACATCTCCACCACCGTGAAGATCAGCCCCGCTTCGGCGATGAGCCGCGCCTGCGAATATCCCAGCGCACGCAGCCACTCGGTGCGCCCGCGCTCGAAAAAACGCAGATAGCCGGCATGGTAGACCACGCCGCCGGCGTCGGTGTCTTCGTAGTACACGCGAACGGGCCAGTCAAAAGGTTTCACTGCCCTTCTCCAAACAGCGGCATCGAAGCGGCGCTGCGTTCGGGTACGGCCAAACCCAGATGCTGATAGGCCAAGCGGCTCGCCACGCGCCCGCGTGCGGTGCGCACCAGCATGCCGCGCTGGATCAGGAAAGGTTCGACCACATCTTCCAGTGTGCCACGCTCTTCGCCGATGGCTGCGGCAAGGCTTTCGATGCCCACCGGACCGCCGTCGAAGTTGTGGACGATGATGCTCAGAAATCGACGATCCAGCGCATCCATGCCCATGGGGTCCACGTCGAGAAGATCGAGCGCGGCAGCGGCCACCGGGCCGTCGATCAGGCCACCGGCGCGCACCTGCGCGTAATCGCGCGCGCGGCGCAACAGGCGATTGGCGATGCGCGCAGTGCCACGCGAACGCTGCGCGATACCCAGCGCGCCCGCTGCATCGATCGCAACACCGAGAATACCCGCCGAGCGCGTGACGATCTGCGCCAATTCTTCGTCGCTGTAAAACTCCAGTCGCTGCACGATGCCGAAGCGATCACGCAGCGGCGAGGTGAGCAGACCGGCGCGCGTGGTGGCGCCCACCAGCGTGAACGGCTGCAGATCGAGCTTGATCGAACGCGCCGCCGGACCCTCGCCGATCATGATGTCGAATTGGAAATCTTCCATTGCCGGATACAGCACTTCTTCGACCACCGGACTCAGGCGATGGATTTCGTCGATGAACAGCACGTCGCGCGGCTTGAGGTTGGTCAGCTCCGCCGCCAGATCGCCCGCGCGTTCCAGCACCGGCCCTGACGTGTGGCGCAGATTCACGCCCAATTCCGTGGCGATGATTTGCGCCAACGTGGTTTTGCCCAAACCCGGCGGACCAAACAGCAACACGTGATCCAGCGCTTCCCCGCGCTGGCGTGTGGCTTCGATGAACAGGCCCAACTGCGCCTTCATGCCCTGCTGACCCACATACTCGCTGAGGCGATGCGGCCTGATCGCCCGCTCGAACACTTCTTCGTCGGCGCGGGTCTGGGTATTGACGATGCGGCTTGATTCCATGTTCCTGCTTGCAACCTTTTAACGCAGCACCGCGCGCCGCAACGCTTCGCGCACCCATTCTTCGGTGCTGCGCGGTTCATCGCCAATGGCCTCGAACAGGCGGGTGATTTCGGCGGGCTTGTAGTCGAGCGCGAGCAGCGCCGCGCGAGCTTCGGACTTGGCATCGCGCGGGGTTGCGGATGCACCGCCGCCAACAGTCAGCGTTTTGCCCGACCAATCCCGCATCTCGATCAGCAGGCGCTCGGCGGTCTTGCGGCCCACGCCCGGCAGCCGTCGCAAGCTTTCAGCGTCTTCATTGGCGATCAACTGCGTGAACACATCAACGCTGACTCCCGACAACACCGCCAACGCCACCTTCGGACCCACGCCGGAGACTTTCAGCAGCGCGCGAAACAGCAAGCGTTCGGCTTCGGTGGCAAAACCATACAGCAGCGAGGCATCCTCGCGCAGCACATGATGAATCAGCAATTGCGCCGTTGCGCCCACTTGCGGCAACGACAGCCACGTGGACATCGGCGTTTCGACTTCATACCCCACGCCGCCCACGTCCAGCAGCAGACGCGGCACATCCTTGCCGGCAACGATTCCGCGCAGCGAGCCGATCACACTGCCCTCCGATGCGCCGCCACCGCCGCGCTGCGAAGATTGTGCAGACGCCGCGCCTGCGCATGACACAAGCCAATGGCCAACGCATCGGCAGCATCCGGTCCCAGCGGCGCGGAGATGCGCAGCAACGCGCAGATCATGTGCGCCACCTGTGTTTTGTCGGCCGCGCCGGTGCCGACCACCGCGAGCTTCACCGCACGCGGCGCATATTCGTGGATATCAACGCCGGGCTGACACGCGGCCAGCAGCGCCACGCCGCGCGCCTGACCCAGCTTCAATGCGCTATCCGGATTGCGATGCACGAACACGCGCTCGATGGCGACCTCCTGCGGACGATACTGCTGCATCAACTCGACAATGCCATCGTGAATCGCACGCAGCCGCGAAGCCAGCGTGCCGCTGCCGGTGCGAATGCAGCCATTGGCAACGTGAACCTGCCCCTGCGCGTCGTTCAGGTCGATGATGCCCCAGCCGGTGCGCAGCGAACCGGGGTCAAGCCCCAACACGCGACACGGAAGCGACGCACCAACGGGCGCAGCGCTCGCCGAAGCTTGCGCCGGATCGAAGCTACGCCATGAACGGCCGGCGGATCGTGACATCGTTACCTATGATAGCGTGACTGCCATGCAATCTGCCCCGAAAGCCATAGTGTCCGCAGATGCCGACGCCGCGCTGTCGGCGCTGCGCGACGCCTTGCGCGAGGCGGGCAGCCCCGATGTCGCGCTGGAACAGGGACTGGAAGCGGCTCATCTGGTCCATTCCATCACCGGCGATCTGCCGCTGGCGCGTGCAGCGCTGCTGGATCGCGCCGTTGCTGACGCAATGGATATGCCGAGCGCACTGCGAACACTGGCCGGCGTCGAAGCCGTGAAGCTTGCGATGCAACTGCAACAACTGGGCAATTTTCAACTCGATTCGCGTTGGAGCGCGCAACAGGCGCTGGCCCCGCAACAGGCCGAAACCGTGCGCAAGATGTTGCTGGCCGTGATCGGCGATCCGCGTCTGATCGTGGTGCGGCTGGCGCGGCAGGTGGTGCGCGCCCGTCACGCACGCGAGCAGCACGAATCGCAGCGGCGGCAAATTGCCTGGGAAACGCGCGAACTGTATGCGCCGCTGGCCAATCGCCTGGGCATCTGGAACCTGAAATGGGAACTGGAGGATTTGGCCTTCCGCGAACTGGAACCCGAATCCTACAAACGCATCGCCACCGCGCTGAACGAAAAGCGCGCTGACCGTGAGCGTTATATCGACGAGGTATGCCGGGTGCTGTCGGCGCGGCTTGCCGAAGCCGGCATCGAAGCCACCGTGGTCGGGCGGCCCAAACACATCTACAGCATCTGGCGCAAAATGCAGCGCAAGCATCTGTCGTTCGAGCGCGTGTTCGACGTGCGCGCCGCGCGCATCATCGTGAAGACCGTGGCCGATTGCTACGCGGCGCTGGGCGTCGTGCATGGCCTGTGGCCCTTCCTGCTCAGCGAATTCGATGACTACATCGCAACGCCGAAGGGCAACGATTACCGCTCCATTCACACCGCCGTGTCCGGTCCCGACAGCCGCGCGCTGGAAATCCAGATTCGCACGCAGCAGATGCAGGATCAGGCCGAACTGGGCGTGGCCGCGCACTGGCGATACAAGGAAGGCGGCGCGGGCGATCGCCGCTACGAACACAAGATTCAGGAAGTGCGCGAACTGCTCGGCGGCAAGCGCGGCGAAGGTGACAGCGATGAGTTATCGCGCCTTTCGGCGGGATTGTTCGACGACCGCGTGTATGCGATGACGCCCAAGGGCGAGGTGATCGACCTGCCGCGCGGCGGCACGCCGCTGGACTTTGCGTTTCATCTGCACAGCGATCTGGGCGAGCGTTGCCGGGGCGCAAAGGTGGATGGACGCATCGTGCCGCTGAACCAACCGCTGCGCAGCGGCGACGTGGTGGAAATTCTCACCGGCAAAACGCCTGCGCCGAGTCGCGATTGGCTGTCGGCCACGGCGGGGTATCTGGCCTCCTCGCGGGCCAAGGCGAAACTGCGCGCGTATTTTCGGCGGCTGGATGCCGAGGCGTCGCCTGCGCCAGCACCCGCCCCCGCCCCCGCCGCTACGCCAGCCGCCGCCAGCGCAGCGGTTGCAAACGCCGGCGAACGCGAGCCTCTCCGCCGCCGCGCACCGCGCGCCATCACGCCGAGCAAAGGCAAATCGCCGGTGGAAATCGAAGGCGTCGGCGATCTGCCGATCACGCTGGCGCGTTGCTGCG
>JAITMN010000151.1 GCA_031277355.1 Nevskiaceae bacterium
CCGAAGTGCAGCTTGATCAAAAGGTTCAGCCAGGCATCGGGACGGTCGGCGTCATCCAGATCGGCGTCGAAGTGGTCGATCATTGCGTCGAAGGGTTCGGGCCAGGCGAAGTAGATCGCGGTGAGCGCCCAGACCAGCATCAGCGGCAATGCCCAGAAGCCGATGAAGTTGTGCAACTGCCACAGGAAACCGCGCGGGCTGTCGCGGCGGATCACGAGGCCCCTGCGCCAACGCTGCGTGCCCTGCCACCACAGCACCAGCCCCGACAGCGTCATCACGAGAAACAAGATGCCGCCCACGCCGTTGATGCGTTTGCCTTCGAAGCCCATCAACAGATCATCGTGCAGACGAACCAGCCACTCCACCGTGCGCACCTGCCAAGGGTAAGTGGAACCCAGGTCCTTGCCCTGATGCTGATCGAAGAAGCGCGTGTGTTCCACGCCATCGCGTTGCAGCGTCACATAGGTGGAGCGGCCCGCGCGGCTGGGAGGCGCTATCTCCACCAGTGTGTAGCCGGCCTGCGTATACACCTCACTGATGCGCGCGGTGAGCGCATCGCCGGTGAGCTCGGGCAGCTCCGTGTTCTCCACCCGGTTGTGAATGAACCAGTTGCCGATCTGCGGCCGCAGCACGATGGCGCTGCCGCTGAGACTGATCATCAGCACATACAGGCCCATCGCAATGCCGATCCACAGATGCACCTGAAACAGCGCACGACGGAAACCGGAGGTCACCGGCAATTTCAACCAGCGTTGCCAGCCGTTCATGATCGGCCCGCCGCAGCTTGCCGGAAGAAAAATCGCCGCGCGATCAGGTTGCGGTTTACCAATCCCATGCCCGCCGCTGCGATGCGCGCGGGCAATCCGGTCGGGCGGCTGAAAATGCGATCCAGCGTATCGACCATGCCGCCCATCAGCGCATTGCCGGCGCGGCGTTCACGTTCATAACGACGCAGCGCACTCAGCGCCGCGATGCCTTCGCCGCGCGGACGGCTCACCAGCGCGGCCACCAACGCCTGCGCATCGAGCAACCCCTGATTCACACCCTGCCCCGCCAGCGGATGAATCACATGCGCCGCATCGCCGAGCAGCACGCAGTTGGGCGCGATGTAGCGCTGCGCGGCAAGGCGTCGCAACGGAAACGCCGCGCGGCGGCTCACCATCTGCAAATTGCCGAGCACTTCAGTGGTGACGCGAGTCAGTTCAGCGGCAAAGGCGGCGTCATCGAGCGCCAGCAATTCATTGGCGCGCGGCTCCTGCGCGGACCACACGATGGAGCAGTCACCGCCAGGCAGAGGCAGCAACGCCACCGGCCCGGTGGACACAAAACGCTGGAAGGCAACGCCCGGCTGCGGTCGCGAAGGCCGCACCACCGCAACGATGGCCAGCTGCTGATAGCCACGCCGATGCACGCTGATCCCGGCGGCGGCGCGCACGGCAGACTCCGCGCCATCGGCTCCGGCAACCAATTGCGCATCGAAGGTTTCGCCATTCACTTCCAACCGCGCCACATCATCGGCGAAGCTCAAATGCGTCACGCGATGCGGCAGCACGCGCACGCCCAGCGCGGCGCAACGTGCAAGCAACGCCGCCTGCACCGCGCGATTCTCCGCAATCACCGCCAGTTGCGATTCGCCCAACTCCGCCGCATCGAAGACCAGCGCATCGGGGCTGTCGGGCGGCAGATGTTCGGGCCAGATGCGCATGCGTTCGCATACACCCAGACGCGATGCGTCCAGCAACGGCCACGCGCCCACTTGCGTGAGTAGCGCGATGCCTGCGGGCGCGAAAGCCGAGACACGAAGGTCGATGGATTCCTGCGCGGCAGGCGCAACGGGCGCAGCCGGTTCGATCAACACGATGCGCGCAGGCTCGATGCGCGCCTGCTGCGCAGCCAACGCCGCCAGCGTCGCGCCAACGATGCCGCCGCCAACAACAGCCAATTCCACCGGCGCGCTCATCGCAGCGGCAACCCGCGCGCCAGCCGTGGCGTGCGACGCCCGAAGCCCAGACTCACACGGCTCAACGCCTGCTTGGCCGGCGGCAACAAATCAAACAGCAGCAACCCCGCATCGCGCAGACCGGCCACCATCGGCCGCGTATCGGAGAACGTGCGCACCAGCGTATCGGTGAAGCGCACGACGCCATCGCGATCAGCCTGCCGCGCGCCAACGAAACCGGCCAGCAACTGCGCATCGCCCCAATCGCCCCTGGTCTCCATCAACGATTCAGCCAGCGCCGCCGCATCGCGCAGGCCCAGATTGAAGCCCTGCCCCGCCACCGGATGCAGCGCCTGCGCCGCGTTGCCAATCAGCACCACACGTTCGGCCACGCTGGCATCACTGCGCGTCAGCGCCAACGGATAACGCGCACGCGCACCCAATCGCAGCGCCCTGCCCGCACGCCAGCCAAACGCCTGCTGCCATTCGCGCAGGAATTGCGCGGCGTCGAGTTGCTGCAAGCGCTGCGCATCTTCAGGCCGCGCCGCCCATACCAGCATCCGCCAGCCCGCTTCCGGTCCTGCGGCCAGCGGCAACAACGCCATCGGTCCGGCGGGCGTGAAGCGTTCATAGGCCACGCCATCGTTGGGCAGGTCGGTGAGCACATTGGCGATCACCGCATGCTGAGAGTAGTCGTCCACCGTCGCGGCAATGCCCAGCAGTTCGCGCACTTTCGACGCGCCACCATCGCAGGCCACGATCAGCGATGCGCTCACCGACTCCACGCCCGTGTCGCTGACGATGCCCAGCGTCACCGCATCGGCCTGCCGTTCCAGCGACTCCACGCGCGCCGGCACACGCAAACTCAGCGCCGAATCCATCGACAGCGCCGACCACAACGCGCGGCCAATCACGCGATTCGGGACCACATACCCCAGCGCATCAAGCCCAAGCCTCGCCGCTTCCAATCGCGCAAAGGCGAAGCGCCCCGCATCCGACACATGAATGGCGTTGATCGGCGCGGCTTCGGCGCGCATCGCAGGCCACACCTTCAATGCTTCGAACACGCGGCGGCTGGCGTTGCCCAACGCCGTGGTACGTTCATCGAAACTGGGCTGCGCGGCCGAATCCGGTGCGAAGGCTTCCACCAGCAACACACGACGACCACTGCCGCGCAGCGCCACCGCAAGGCTCGCGCCCACCAATCCACCGCCGACGATGGCAATGTCGTAGCGCGCAGGGGAATCAGAGCTACTCACGGTCGCAAGCCCGCTCACGACCGCCCGGCCATCACCGCTTCGATCTCACGCGCCTCGCGCGGCACGTCGTCCGTGAGGATTTCATGGCCGCCGGCCACCACCGCCACATCGTCTTCGATACGAATACCGATGTTCCAAAACCGTTTCGGCACGCCGCGCGAGCGTTCCGGAATGTAGATGCCCGGCTCCACCGTCATCACCATGCCCGGCTC
>JAITMN010000218.1 GCA_031277355.1 Nevskiaceae bacterium
CCGGCGCAGTTATCGCGCGTGGAGGTGATACGCTCGCGCAGCGGGTGCTCGTCGGGCAGATCGGGCAACTCGGCCAGATCGCCCGACTGCGTCTGCTGCGCCCACTGCGACACGCGCGCGGCCAGCGCCGCCGCGTTGCGATCCAGCCCCAGCGACGGCGGCAATCGCAGCCAACGCTCGCGGCACAGATAATTCGCACGCCCCTTCAGCATCGCTACCGTGGCCGCACGCCCCAGCGCCGCGCCCAGCAGCGGCAGATCGCGATGAAAAAGCTGATCCTGCAAGGTGCGCGTGCCGGTGGACACAATCGTCTGCTGCCCCGACAGCAGCACCGGCACCAGGTACGCAAAGGTCTTGCCCGTGCCGGTGCCCGCCTCCACCGCCAAACGCCCATGGTCGGCCAGCGCCGCAGCCACGGCTTCGGCCATGCGCAACTGCCCCTCGCGCGGCCGGAATCCCGGCAACGCGCGAGCCAGCGGCCCCGCCCCATCGAACAGTTCGTCAAAGGAATTCATACAGCCCTACGGTGGCCGCAATTTCGCGCCACGGCTAGTGGCTAATCTTCGCCGATATTCTAGAATATCGCGCTGCAACATCATTCAAAGGCTCAACCGCCCGCACCGGCAACTGAGTTGTATACTCAATCACTTTCTTTTTTCGACAGGACACACGAAATGGCAACAGCGCCCCACTCGTTCATCCCTCTGCCAGACATCTGCCCGGAGGTTGCCGAATGGGTTGCCCGCGTGGCCCAACTCACCGGGCCCGATCAGATTCACTGGTGCGATGGCTCGGCCGCCGAAACGGCCGGTCTGCGCAGCGAACTGATCGCGCGCAAGGAGCTTGCGCCGCTGAACGAGCAGACCTTCCCCGATTGCTACATCGCGCACTCGCACCCCAGCGACGTGGCTCGTGTGGAGCACCTCACCTTCATCTGCTCGAAGAACGCCGAAGACGCCGGCCCGAACAACAACTGGATGGCCCCGGATGAGGCCCATCGCAAGATGGACGACCTGTTCCGTGGCTGCATGAAGGGCCGCACGCTGTATGTGGTGCCCTATTGCATGGGCCCCATCGACTCGCCCTATTCGCGTTGCGGCGTGGAAATCACCGACAGCGCCTATGTGGTGCTGAACATGCAGATCATGACGCGAATGGGCCGCGCGGCGCTGGAACGCATCGCTGCCGAAGGCGGCAAGTTCGTGCGCGGCACGCACTCCATCGGCGAACTGGACCCCAATCGCCGTTTCATCATGCACTTCCCCGAAGAGCTGGCGATCCAGAGCTTCGGCTCCGGCTACGGCGGCAACGCACTGCTGGGCAAGAAATGCCATGCGCTGCGCATCGCAAGCTATCAGGCGCGCACCGAAGGGTGGCTGGCCGAACACATGCTGATCGTGGGCCTCAAGAGTCCGCAGGGCGAAACGCACTATGTGGCCTGCGCCTTCCCCTCGGCCTGCGGCAAAACGAATCTGGCGATGCTGATTCCGCCCAACACGATGCCGGGTTGGGAAGTCACCACCATCGGCGATGACATCTGCTGGATGCAGCCGGGGCCCGATGGCCGGTTGTGGGCGATCAATCCCGAATCGGGCTACTTCGGCGTTGCGCCGGGCACCAGCCCGAAGACGAACAAGAACGCCTACGACATGGTTCGTCACGACACGCTGTTCACGAACGTGGCGCTGACGGCCAACAATGAGCCGTGGTGGGAAGGCATGGGCAGCGGCGAGCCGGTGATCGACTGGCAGGGCCGCCCCTATGACGCGAAGAATGGCCCCGCCGCGCATCCGAATTCGCGCTTCACCGTCAGCGCAACGAACAACCCCGCGTACTCGAAAGAGGCGGAAAATCCGCGCGGCGTGCCGCTCTCGGCGATTGTGTTCGGTGGCCGCCGGCGCGAACTGGCGCCACTGGTATACGAAGCCCGCAACTGGAATCACGGCGTGCTGGTGGGCGCTTCGGTGGCCTCGGAAACCACCGCCGCCGCCACCGGCGCGGTGGGCGTGGTGCGCCGCGACTCGATGGCGATGAAGCCCTTCTGCGGCTACAACTTCGGCGACTACTTCGCGCACTGGCTGTCGGTGGGCGGCAAGTTGAAGAATCCGCCGCGCATCTTCCACGTGAACTGGTTCCGCCAGAACGCCGAAGGCAAGTTCCTGTGGCCGGGCTTCGGCGACAACCTGCGCGTGCTGTCGTGGATGCTGGATCGCTGCACGGGCCGCGCCCCCGACGCGCAGGACACCGCCATCGGTTATCTGCCGCGCCCGCAGGACATCAACACCGACGGCCTGTCGATTGATCCTGCGGTGCTGGCGGAATTGCTGTCGGTGAAGACGGAAGCCTGGCGCAAGGAATTGGCCGACATTCGCCAATACCTGCATGAGTTCGGCAGCCGCACGCCGGGCGCGCTGTACGGCGAACTGGAGCAGGTGGAAGAGCGCTTCGGTTAAGAGCCTCGCTCAGATGTCTTCGCAGGCGAAATAAATCGTCTGCGGAGACTGCGCTTCCGGCACACGCCCGAAGCCCATCATGCCCGCGCCTTTCAATTCCACGCTGTCGCGGCGAACGAAAGTTTCATCGCCGTCGGCAGACTGCACGAAGGTGCCGTTGGTGCTCTGATCCACCAGCAGGAAACGCGAACGGCTCACCTCGATGCGCGCGTGGATGCGCGAAATCAGATTGCCCTGAATGACCACATCGCTTTCATCGGCGCGGCCGATCACCACCTGCGGACGCGATTCATCCACCAGCAGTTCCAGTTCGCCCACACGCAGACGCAGCCGCTGCGCGTGACGCTCATAACCACCAGACAACGCAATCGACGGCAACATGCTCGTCACATCTTCGGCCTGCCACAGCACTTCGACCAGCGTCACTTCGTCTTTCAGCCCTTTGATCGTCGCCACGTCGATCTGCCGCACCGACGCGCGCCACTCGGGCGACAAGCGCTCCATCGTCGAAGCCGTGGTGACGATCTGCCCCGCCTTGGCCTGACTCGTCATCCGGTTGGCGGTGTGCACCGTTGCGCCAAACACATCGCGCGCTTCCAGCACCACCGGCCCGAAGTGACAACCGATGCGCACCGCCACCGGCTGCCCCTCCACCTGCAAGGCCGGATGCACGCTGATCTGCCGCTGCATCTGCGCGGCGGCGTTCATTGCCTCATCGGCGGTGGCGAACGTGGCCATCACTTCATCGCCCATCGTCTTGATGACGCGGCCGCCGTGCAATTCGGTGGCAAGGCGCATCAACTCCAGACAGGTTGCCACGATCTTCCGAGCGCGTTGATCGCCCAGCGCGTCGTAGAGGCGCGTAGAACCCACAACATCGGAGAACAGGACGGCCAGTTCGGTATCGGTGCCCATGCGGCGTGGAAATAAGGGGTATCCCTGCAAGATTGCGGCATTTCTCCCCACAAAACAAGCCACGTTGCCTTGTCATCGCCCGGCCGGCGAATTTGCGCTTGGCGCATTTAATAACATTTGTTATTATCTCTGCCGTTACAAACTCCAGACCCGCCCCAACCCTTCCCCGCATCCACCGCCCCTGATGGACAAATCGCAAAGCATCGGCCTGTTGCTCAAAGACCTGTCGCAGCTCTATGCCGCGCGTTTCGAGCAGCATGCGCGCACGCTGTCGTTGACGCTGATGCATTGCAAGGTGCTGGTGCATCTGGAACGCGACGAAGGCGTGAGTCAGGCGCGTCTGGCGGACCTCGTCAGCGTAGACGCCATGACAATCGTGCGATTGATCGACCGGATGGAGCAGGCGCATCTGGTCGAGCGTCGCGCCGACCCCGGCGACCGGCGCACGCGGCGGCTGTTTCTCACCGCGCGAGCGCGTCCGATATTGGAGCAGGTCTGGCGACTGGCCGCGCAGGTGCGCGCCGAGATGTTCTCCGGCGTGCCGCGCGCACAGCGCGAGATTTTTTTGCGGGTACTGGAAACCGCGCACCACAACCTTTCAAACATTGATCCGAAGGCAAACTGACATGTCTACCCGTACCGCGATGAGCCGTCTGAAATGGCGCGTGCCGCTGATGATTCTCGGTGTGCTGGCCGTGCTGGGCGCCGGCGCAGCGTTCTATCTCAACGGCGGCCGCCACGAACAAACCGACGACGCCTATGTGCAATCGGCGCGCGTGGCGATCAGCGCAAATGTGGCGGGCCGCGTGGTGGAAATCGCGGTGCGCGACAATCAGCCGGTAAGCAAGGGCGATCTGCTCTATCGCATCGACGACACGCCGCTGCGCATCGCCGTGGAAGCCGCCGAAGCGCGGCTCGCCGATGCGCAACTGCAAGTGCAAACGCTGAAGGCCAACTATCGTCAGCGCGTATCGCAGGTGGAATCAGCGCGCAAGGCGCTGGCCTTTCAGGAAAGCGAAGTGGCGCGGCAACAACGACTGCTGGCGTCAAACATCGCTTCGCAATCGGCGGTGGATCGGGCCGTCCACGCACGCGACGACGCACGCGGCGATCTGGCCGCAGCCGAACAGCAGGTCAGCGCGGCGCTGGCGCAGCTTGGCGGCCAGATTGACATCGCCAGCAGCGATCATCCGGCGGTGCGGCAGGCGCAGGCTGCGCTCGACAGCGCCAAGCTCGATCTGTCCTACGCCACGATCAACGCACCGATAGATGGCGTGGTCACGCGCGTGGAGCAATTGCAGGTGGGCAATTATGTGGCCGCGCATGTGCCGGTGTTCGCGCTGGTGGCCACCGGCAATGTGTGGATCGAAGCCAACTTCAAGGAAGATCAACTCACGCACATGAAAACCGGCCAGCAGGCGCGCGTGTCCATCGACACTTATCCGGGCCGCCGTTTCAATGGGCGCGTGGTCAGCGTCAGTCCGGGCACGGGTTCGCAGTTCTCGCTGCTGCCGCCGGAGAATGCCACCGGCAATTGGGTGAAGGTGGTGCAGCGCGTGCCGGTGCGCATCGAACTCGATGACATGGACCCGGAAATCGCGATGCACGCGGGCCTGAGCGCCAGCGTCGATGTCGATACGCGCTGGCGTCGCCGGCTGTTCGGCGCATCGGGCTACGCACCGGCTGAGGCTGTCGCCACCCGATGAGTGCGATTGCCCATACCGATGCGAATCCGGCCGATGCGCCGCCGGCCGAAGGCACGCATCACCGTGGCCTGATTACGCTGTGCGTGATGGGCGCGTCGGTGATGCAGGCGCTGGACATGACCATCGCCAACGTCGCGCTGCCGCACATTCAGGGCTCGATCTCCTCCACGCAGGAGCAGATGTCGTGGGTGCTCACGAGCTACATCGTCGCCACCGCAATCATGACGCCGTTCTCCGGTTGGCTCGCCGGCCGCATCGGACGCCGCCGCCTGTTCCTGCTTTCGGTGATGGGCTTTTCCATCTCCTCGATGCTCTGTGGCATCGCGCAGTCGCTGCCGGAAATCGTCATCGCCCGCGCCCTGCAAGGCATCACCGGCGCGGCGCTGGTGCCGATGTCGCAGGCGGTGCTGCTCGACATCAATCCGCCCGAACGTCATGGGCGCGCAATGAGCGTGTGGGCCATGGGCATCATGGTGGGTCCGATCATCGGCCCGGCGCTGGGTGGCTGGCTCACCGAGTATTACAGTTGGCGCTGGGTGTTCTTCATCAATGTGCCGGTGGGCATCCTCGCGTGGCTGGGCATCGCGGCGTTCATGCCCGAAACGCGCAAGGTGAAGTCGCGCTTTGACTTCTTCGGCTTTGCGATGCTGAGCCTGGCCATCGGCGCATTGCAATTGATGCTGGATCGCGGCCAAACGCTCGACTGGTTCGCCTCCACCGAAACCTGGATCACCTTCGGTCTGGCGTTGCTCGCCGGTTATCTGTTCATCGTACATCTGGCAACCACTGACAAACCGCCGTTCATCAGTCTGGCGCTGTTCGCCGACCGCAACTTTCTCACCGGCAGTTTTTTCATCCTGCTGGTGGGCATGGTGCTGTTTGCCACGCTGGCGCTGTTGCCACCGCTGTTGCAGGATTTGATGGGCTATCCAGTGCTGTACACCGGCCTCATCACCGCACCGCGCGGCATCGGCACGCTGGTTGCGATGATATTGCTCAACCGCCTGATGGGCCTCATCGACACGCGCTATCTGGTGGCCTTCGGCTTTGCGCTCACCGCCGTATCGCTGTGGATCATGACTGGCTTCTACCTGCAAATGCCAAGTGATCTGGTGATCTGGTCGGGCGTGTTGCAGGGCTTTGGCACCGGCTTCGTGTTTCTGCCGCTGTCCACCCTGTCTTTTGCCACGCTGGCTCCGCGCCTGCGCAATGAAGGCGCGGCGATGTTCAGCCTGATCCGCAACATCGGCAGCAGCATTGGCATCGCGATAGTGGTGGCATTGCTCACGCGCAATACGCAGATACTGCACGCGCGGCTGGGCGAGCGCGTCACACCCTTCGCCGATGGGCTTGCCGGGCTCGATGCGGGCAGCGTTGCCGCCGCCGGTGATCTGGCAGGCGTGAACGCCGAAGTCACGCGGCAGGCCGCGATGATGGCGTACAACAACAATTTTCACTTGATGCTGGTGCTGACGCTGTGCGCGATACCACTGGTCGTGCTGCTGCGCCCGGCCACTGCCGGCCCCAAAGATACCAATGCGGTGATGGAATGAAATCCCGAAGAACGACGAACGGCCTGACTCTGGCGGTGCGCACCGCGCTGCCAGCCTTGATTCTCAGCGGCTGCGTGACGACCACGCAATTCGAGCGCCCGGCTGCGCCGACCGTCACGCAATACGATGTGAGCGCACCGGCGGCGCAATTCGGCGGCGGCGAGGCCGGTCCAGCGCAACATCTGACGGCGGGCGATGCCGGCGGCATCGTCAACTGGTGGCAGCGCTTTAACTCTCCGGCCATCAACGCCATCGTGCAGCAGGCGCTCGACGCCAATCGCACGCTGGCCGAAAGCGCCGCGCGAGTGGAACAGGCGCAGGAGTTGGTCAATGCGAAAGCGGGCACGCGCCTGCCGCAGGTCGATCTCACGGCCAGCGCCGCGCGCCAGCAATTCGGCGAACAGCAATTCGGCAATCTTCTGGGCCCGGGGTTCGAGATACCGCCGTTCACCGCGTATGGCGTCGGTCCCAATGTGCGTTACACGCTGGACTACACCGGCGGCACGGCGCGCGGCATCGAGCAGCAACAGGCGCTGGCCGAGTATCAGCAATATCAATTGGCGGCGGCGCGGCTGGCGATCAGCGGTCATGCGGT